>NZ_JAUBRA010000029.1:0-75574 GCF_036701555.1 Microcoleus sp. Pol10D4 | reverse complement strand
CGCAATGCTCACAACTTCCCTCTCGACTTGGCTGCTGGTGAAACAACTCCCGTAGCTTTGGTTGCTCCTTCTATCAACGGTTAATTTTTAACTTGAGATTAACAAAAAGCGCTCCTAGAAATAGGGGCGCTTTTTGTTTGGGGAAAATATTTTTAGAGACCTGTTGCTATCCGTTAAATCCGTTAAATCCGTTAAATCCCTTACCTTCCTTACCTCCGTTGCCTTCCTTCTTGCTTTTTACTTATTTTTTATTCCTTTATTCTTTAATTTTTTATGATTACTATAGAATATAGCCACTAGGCCGATCGAGATACTGTGACATACTCCACGGGCGAAATCTTATATTATGGTCTAGGATTCCAATAGTCGGATTCAGAATATGTTGGGCTTGCTATAAAGTTTTCGCTAGCAGCAATGCAATTGTGTCAATTCCAGAATCTAACCATAGACAAATGTAGCTGATCAGGAGTCGCTCCTCACCGTCCCAAGCGCTCTATCTGTAAGGAGAATTTGTATTATGAAAGATGGACAAGAAGTACGCCGCGTTTCCACACCCGTGATTGCCGGTGTTTGCGGGTTGGCTTTACTAACGGGAGGGGGCATTGCCTGGTGGACCGCGAACCGTTCGCCAAGCCCCGCAGATACGCCGTCTTCTGCTCAAACTACGGCTCCGCCGCTGTCCCCAAGTCCTGCGGAATCTCCTGCTGTAGTTATCCCCGTACCCCCTCCAAATCCTGTCCAAGCGCCTACAGCTCAGACGCCTACAGCTCAGGCGCCTACAGTTCAGACGCCTAACGCTCTGGTGCCAAAGTCACCGCAGCCAAAACCTTTGCTGCAGACTGATGTCCAGACAGTGCAAGTCTACTGGGTTAAAGATGCGAGCGGCAAATTTGAGGGAGTTCCTACGAAAGTAGCTGTCAAACAAGCTGACAAGCCTGATGCAGCTTTACAAGCTGCTTTTAACAGTTTGTTGGCTGGGCCGAAGGATGGAACTGTTTCTAGCGAAATTCCTAATGGGACAAAACTCAGGGGTTTGAGTGTTAAGAATGACGGAGTTTATGTCGATTTGTCGGCCGAATTTACTTCCGGGGGAGGGAGCAATTCGATGACTGGCCGATTAGGGCAAGTTATCTATACGGCTACGAGTTTACAACCGAATACCAAGGTTTGGATTTCGGTGGAAGGGAAGCCTTTAGAACTTTTAGGCGGCGAAGGTTTGGAGGTGGCTCAGCCGAGTACCCGCCAAAGTTTTGACAAAAATTTTCCCCTTTAGTAATTATGAGTCATTAGTTACAAGTGATTAGTCATCGGTCTGAAGGCCGAGAATAGGAATTGATAACTGATGACTCATTACTGAGGATTGAGGATTGAGGACTGGCAACTAATTTTCAGTGCTTCGTAGTTAGGCTAAATGCCCGAAAGTGTAGGGCTTGCTGTTCGATCCTGCTGGCAAGCCGATCGCACACCATATTACACAGCTCAAAAATCAACTCGTCTTGCACCTTATAATAAGCTGAAGTCCCTTCACTCCGGCGAGTGAGGATACCAGCTTGGAGCATGAGTTTTAGGTGCTTAGAAACATTGGCTTGACTCGTTTGAGTAGCTTCCACCAATTCTTGCACGCATTTTTCGCCGTCGCGAAGCAAGTTCAAAATTCGTAAACGCATGGGTTCGCTCAAAATACTGAAATACTCAGCAACTTGTTGCACGACCTCTTGCGGGACAGGCTGGGATGACTTCATCAAACTCACCGGAGAGAAGTGATCGGGAAATATTAGCATTTATTCTGTCCATAACAATAAAGTAATCCTTCAATCCGGATTAATTCGCATCAACACTTGACCGTATTCGACAGGTTCGCCATTTTGAACTAAAATTTCCATCACTTGACCGGAGACTTCATCAGCATCGATCTCGTTCATCAGCTTCATCGCTTCGATAATACAGACTGTCTGGCTGACCTTGATGCGATCGCCCACATTGACAAAAGGTGGCTCGTCAGGAGCAGCAGCGCGATAAAAGGTTCCTACCATCGGCGAGATAATGGACACCCATTTGGTATCGACAGGGACAGACAGGGCAGCAGGCACGGCGGCAGGAGCGACCGGTGCAGGGGCAGCCAGATCCGCTGCTAAATTTTGGTCAACAGCAGGAGGTGAGGCTAAGGTGGGGCTAGCAACAGCGCCCAACAGGCTCGGAGCGACAGTCGCCACGGCAGCAGGGATCGCAGCAGAGGTGCCTGGTGAACTTGCCAGAATGCCTTTGCGTACTGTCAGTTCAATATCCCCACTTTTTAAAGTCAGTTCCGAAATGCCAGTTTTGTCTAATACAGTTAGCAAGTCACAAAGCTGGTTTAAGTCTAGTTGCACAGCAGATTCAAGGGTAATTAAGAATTGAAAATTGAAAATTGAAAATTGAAAATTCCGAATCCGGCGAAGCTAGGAGCATCAACGACTTTGGAGGCAAAAGGGATAGTTTTTAAGCTGTGAGCGATGAGTATTGAATTTGGACTTCTTTAACTCATAACTCAGAACTAAAAACTAAAAACTCCCTTTTCCTCCCTCGTTTCTACTCTCGGCCGAGGTACTTGTCTTCACGAGTATCAATCCGAATCCGTTCTCCAATGGAAATAAATAGAGGCACCATAACCTGAGCTCCGGTGGAGACGATCGCGGGTTTGCTGCCACCAGTGGCAGTATCTCCTTTGACTCCGGGATCGGTTTGCAGCACTTCCAAGACGACAGAGTTGGGTAGTTCCACTTCCATGATTTGGTCGTTCCAGCGCAGGATGCTGACTTCCATCCCTTCACTGAGGTACTTGACACGATCGCCTATTTGCTTAGCATTGAGGCGACTTTCCTCGTAAGTTTCCATATCCATAAAGACGAACTCGTCGCCCTCTTTATAGGTATGCTGCATCACACTCTTTTCCAGGTTGGCTTGAGGCATAGTCTCGCCCGCCCGGAAGGTTTGTTCTACTACGTTTCCGGTTTGGACGTTTTTTAATTTTGTCCGCACGAAAGCCGAGCCTTTTCCTGGCTTGACGTGGAGGAATTCGATAACCCGCCACACGCCGTTATTCCATTCAATTGAAACACCTGGTCGAAAGTCGTTACTGGAGATCATATAAATTTTTGCGGGCAATCCCGTCGCCTTGAGGCACGGGGTAACTACAGTCAGTCGATTTTAGATTTTAGATTTTAGATTTTAGATTTACTCCACAGATGAATTTGGGAGATTGAACCTTGGTCTAAAATTTTAATCTCTCCACGACAGGAGTCTGGGGATTGTATCCGTTTTTGAGCGGGTCAGGTTAACGTCGCAGTCTAGCTGACGGCATCAAAAAGCAATTGGCATTTTATTTTACCGTTCAAAGGGAGCAAGTGCTTTACTGAAATGTTAGTGGCAGTGGGCAGTGGGCTGTTGTCTGTTGTCTGTTGTTACTTGGCAACTCCCTCCCCAGCCAAACCAACAGACACTTTAGATAGGTAGCAGCTTAGAGGGCGGGCAGCGCTGTGGGAAGATAAGAGAGGCAATAAAAGTTAAAGTTATGTTGCATTGGCCTAATTTCTCGATCGATACGTGCAAGCGCTGGGTCAAAACCGTCGCTTTAGCGCTCTTGCTGTTCACTCTGTCCCTGAGTTTCAGTGCAGTCTCCCATGCCAAACGCCCCAGCAGCAGTATGCCTGCAGGGAATGCAATTACGGACGGCCGGGCACTGCTGCGCTTCGCTTTACCTATTGACAATCAGACTGTGCGAGAGTTGCAAGTCAGTCTCGAAGACATTGGCAACCACATACGGTCTAAACGTTGGGGGCCCATTAGCAGTGATGTCAGCAAGGCTTCCAGGATTCTCAACCTTCGGGAATCTGACCTTTTAGAGAGTATTCCCGACGCCAAAAAGCCGGAAGCTGAGGCGCTAGTTGCAGGAGTCAAGGAGAAAGTTGCTCAACTGGAAAAGGCTGTTGAGGCTAAAGACAGGGACAAAGTGATTGACTTGAAAGCCACAATCTTAGGTTCGGTAGGCGAAATCGAAGAGTTGATGGTGACAAAGTTTCCGTTTGAAGTGCCTGCCAAGTATGCTAATCTGCCTCAACTGAAAGGGCGCGCTACTGTGGCTGTACAAACTGAAAAAGGGGAAATTACTGTTGTGCTTGACGGCTACAGCGCCCCGGTTACGGCTGGTAATTTTGTGGATTTGGTCGATCGAGGTTTTTATGACGGTTTGCCGTTTATTCGATCGGAAGAATCCTACGTTTTGCAAACGGGAGACCCCGAAGGCAAGGAAGAGGGTTTTATTGACCCAGCTACTGGCAAATACCGGAATATACCGCTAGAAGTGCTCGTCAGGGACGAAAAAGAACCTATTTACGGGATTACTCTAGAAGATGCGGGGCGTTATCGTGACGAACCTGTTTTGCCTTTTTCTGCTTTCGGTACTGTGGCTATGGCCCGTACAGAAACTGACCCTGATAGCGCTTCTTCTCAGTTTTTCTTTTTCTTGTTTGAACCTGAACTCACGCCCGCTGGTCTGAATCTGTTGGACGGCCGCTATGCTGTTTTTGGTTACATGATTGAAGGAAAAGAAGTTTTGGAGCAACTGAAGCAGGGAGACAAGATTGTATCTGCTAAGGTAGTTAAAGGAATCGAAAATTTGGTGCGACCTCAAGTTTAATTAATGACAGCGATTGAAATCGCTTTGACACCAAAGTGACGGCGATTGAAATCGCTTTTACAGAAACAAAGCCCGCCTGCGCGGGCTGAAAAAATCAATAGTGACAGGCATTGAAATCTTTTCTAAATACAGATGACGGCGATTGAAATCAATTTGACACAGACAAAGCCCGCCGGAATCAGGCTGGAAGAAGAGATAATTTTTATAGTTTCGTTATTGGAAATAGGAATTAAATCGAGAATATGGCTATTTTACAATTTTTATTGGTAATGGGTTTGGGCGGATTCGCAGGCTTGTTGATTGTAAAAAATGTGAATGAAAGCAAGCAAAAGCAGCGGTTAGATGAGGCTTTTTATCAGTTGTTGGAAACTCAAAACAGTCAAATTTCGTTGATTCAACTAGCGGCTAATGCTAGGGTTGAGGCTGAAGTTGCTCAGCAGTATTTAAATCGGCAAGTTAAGATTTTTTCGGCGATTTTAGAGGTAGATGATGAAGGGGATACTTTTTATAGGTTTCCTAGGTTGCGCTTGCCGCCGAGTTCGGGTAAGGAATGGTGAATTGAGAAAGTGCGATCGACTAATTCAAATTTATGCAAGTTAAAGATATCGGTGAACAAGGTCTTTTAAGAATATTGCAAAAATTCTGCCCCGCAGAAATAGTTGGTGATGATTGCGCTGTCATGCCTACAAATCCCAACCAATCTCTCGCTATCACTACAGATATGTTGGTGGATGGAGTGCATTTTAGCGATCGCACTACGGGGCCTTATTACGCAGGATGGCGCGCCGCAGCGGCGAATTTGTCGGATCTGGCTGCGATGGGAGCAAAGCCTCTGGCGGTGACTGTAGCCCTTGCTGTGGCGGCGGATACGGCTGTGGAGTGGGTTGAAGAGTTTTATCGGGGGATGACGGCTTGCTTGCAAGAATATCATACGCCGATCGTCGGTGGGGATGTTGTGCGATCGCCCGTGGTGACTGTGGCGATTACTGCTTTCGGACAAGTTGAGTGCGATCGTACCATTAGTCGGTCAAATGCGCGATCGGGCTGGGCGATTGTCGCTACTGGGGTTCACGGAGCCTCCCGCGCGGGATTAGAATTGCTATTAAATCCAGAATTCGGGCAAAATCTGGAAAAGGTCGATCGAGCTTCTTTAATTCTCGCTCACCAGTGCCCTAAACCGAGGCTGGATGTTTTGCCGATTGTTTGGGAGATTTTAGATTCTGCGGGTGAGTTTTCCATCGCCGGAATGGACAGCAGCGACGGTTTAGCTGATGCGATTATTCAAATTTGTCGGGCTAGCGGTGTTGGCGCAAAAGTCGATCGCACAAAACTACCAATTCCCGATATTTTCAGCGAAATCCTATCAACCGAAAAAGCTTTAGATTGGGCATTATACGGCGGGGAAGATTTCGAGTTAGTGCTGTTTTTGCCAATAACAAGCGCTCAGTTATTAGTGGAAAAAATAGGAAATGGAGCCGCTATTGTGGGAACCGCTACCGATAGCACCGATATCTGGTTGACTGATAGCAGCGGTGTTTATCCTGATATTGTATTAAAGCTCGATCGAGGATTTCAACACTTCTGAATTATCTCTTAGTCCCCGTAGTCGGACTTGGTTTATGTAGACGCGGTTTCAACGGCCTGGTTTTTGCCCGTTACAGATTTTCCGCCAGCTAACCGTTGATTCTGTTACTGTAGGCATTAGTCAGATTATTTTGAGTTTGCGTCCATTTTTCGCTCCCAGGTTCCCGATTATTTAAAACTATTTGATAACCAGTAATGGCAATTTCAATATTGTTCGCTTTATTGCCACTGGGAAATTCACTAATATGAACACTCAAATTTTCAATGATACCGATAATTGAGCTAATTGTTTCTGAGTTTTCGCCGGTAATTAACTTCTGCGCTACTTGCTGTAAAATATCGGCAAAACGGGCATTGAGAAGATGTTGCCGTTGATCTAGCATGGGGTAAATTACTGCAATATCGCCATTGCTATCTTGTTCTGCTTGCAATAATTCTAGGAAAAAGTTTGCATACTCTTGGGGCTTTTCACCTTCAGAGTTATTGCTATCTCCCTCATCGTTCCTATCGATGAATTGCCATAGCTGGCTGGCAAGATTTCGGAGGAAATTAGCGCCATTCTCGCCTCCTTGTTCTGCCAAGGTTGATGCTACTAACTCGCAAGTTTCCAGAAATCCGCGATCGAGTAATTCTAAGTTATCCTGTAAAATCTGCGGTTCCTCTCCATTGGGGCAATTCAGCAGAGTGTGAATTAATTGCAGATAGGCTTGGGCGCGGTTTTCTTCCATTTTGGGGAGTTGTGAATAACACCGGGATTTATTTTATCATGATTCGATGGTTTGGCGGTTGAAACTGCGTCTACACACACGAAGCGACTCCATGATTTCCACCGCCGAATCATCTATTACAATTGATTTAGATCGATTCCCATTTCTCGCAGTCTTAATTCTAAAGCTTGCGAGCGCGATCGTTCTTGTTCGAGCAAAGTTTCTGTCTCAGTGGCGCGTTGCTCTGCTTGTTGCCGCAGTTGCTCTGCTTGCTGAGCTTGTTGCTCTGCCTCAATAGCCCGCGCTTCCGCCTGTCGTCGCAATTGAGCGAGTTCCACAAAACTCATAAACGCTTCTCCAGACGGCCCAAACATTTCGAGTCCCGTTTCAGATAATTGAAACCGGACGCCCAGTCGGGGACTGATCCAACCGTCTATTTGTTCGATCGCTTCTAATTGTTCCTCTTGACGTTGCCATCCAGTCAACTCTAATGTTTGTGGGTCGTACAAATAGTATTCTTCCACACCATAACGTTCGTAAAATTTGAACTTTTGAATCATCGGAGCGGGCCGATTTCCCGGCGACCAAATTTCAAACACAACTTGTGGCCCAATATTATCTTCATTCCACTGTTGATAGGAACCACGATAACCTTTTGGTCTGCCAAAAACTACCATCACATCTGGTGCTTGGCAAATTTTATTATTTCCTTCAACGGGATACCAAAGCAAGTCGCCGGCAACGAAAACATTCGGGTCATTTGCAAACAATAGTTCGGAATTTTCCTTAATCCAAACGATTAACCGAAACTGCTCGGTATTATCTGACATTGGTTCGCCATTATCGTCGGGGTAGATGATATTTTGTTTGTCGGGAGATTGCAGTTTTGTAACCATTGCTTTTTCCCCAAAATAGATGGTGATTTTATTTTAGTGTAAATGATATCAAGCGGCTTTTTTGTGTGTAGACGTGTTTTCAAGATCAGAATCCTTCCTAACGCCTCGATAATGCTACCTTTGGCATTAATCTATCCAAAATTTGCTCGATCGCAATTACTGTCCAATCAATATCAGCTTCTGTGGTTTCTCGTCCTAGAGTCAAGCGAATTCCACCAACGGCGCCGATTTCGTCATATCCCATTGCTAATAATATCGGACTGGGAGTTAGTTTGCCGCTGCTACAAGCAGAACCGGAACTAATGCCAATTCCTGCTAAATTTAGCTGCCGCACGAGAGTTTTGCCTGTGATTCGCCCTGTATCTCTCTTTTGGTAAGGGCGGGAGGAAGGGGAGACTATGCAAAAACTGACGTGGTGTGGGAGTCGGAAATATCGATCGCCAGTTGGTACTAAACTGTGTACGTGGGATAATCGGTCAAAAAGCCGATCGCGCAATGCAATTAACCTCGGCGTTTCCACATCTATTTCCTGCAATGCTAACTCCGCCGCCACCCCAAAACCGACGATTGCCGGCAGCGCTTGTGTCCCGGAACGCATTTTCAATTCTTGGCCACCACCGCCCAACATTGGCACTAATTCTACTCCCGGACGCACATAAAGCGCGCCTGCACCTTGTGGCCCGTAAAGTTTGTGACTGGAAACCGAAAGCAAGTCTACGGGCAATTTCTGCACGTCAATCGGCAGCTTGCCGGCAACTTGAACTGCATCGGTATGAAACATGATATTGCGATCGCGCGCAATTTGTCCTAATGCCTCAATTGGTTGCAGCGTTCCAACTTCGCTTTGTCCGTAAATGATGGAAATTAACACTGTATTCGATCGCAGCGACTCTTGCAAATCCAAAGGGTGAATTCGCCCAAATTTATCCACCGGTAGGCGCGTTACTTCCCATCCCAACTGTTCGAGTTGTCGCGCCGGTTCTGCTACTGCGGAGTGCTCTACGCTGGAGATAATAATATGCTGTGGCTTTGTATAAAGACGCGCAATTCCCATAATTGCCAAATTGTTCGCTTCAGTGCCACCACTGGTAAAAATCATCGATTCCGGTAGCGCGTTAATTAAGCTAGCAACCTGCATTCTTGCTAATTCTAAAGCTGTCGCCGCCCTTTGTCCCCACTCGTGCAAGCTGGAAGGATTTCCCCACTGCTGAGTCAGGGCTTTTTGCATGGCTTGAATCGCTTCTGGGCGTGCGGGTGTTGTGGCACTATAGTCGAGGTAAATTTGCATGATAAATAACTAATTAATGAAAGTTGACTGTTGACTGCTGACTGTTGACTGTGGACTGTGGACTGTTGATTGTTGTGAGTGGCTACCAATAACCAATAACTGATGACTAACTTCCTGGTTTACAGACGTTGTAGTCTTCGTGCGACAATACTTTTTGGGGAATTAAGAAAGTGCCGCAATCTTCACACAGCATTCTGTAGTTGCGAGTTACAGGAATACTGATTATTAAACGGTTGTGACGCAGGCGTTTGCCGCCGAAATCTCTGTAATTCTTATTGTCGCCCAAAGCTGCTATAATTGACCGGGCTTTAGTAACTACGTGGTCGGGCAGGCCTCTGAGATCGATGATATCTCGAGCAAATGATGCTTCCCTCTCTTGCTTTTTGGTTTGTTTTTGTGTCAGCACTTCAACGTAATGCTGCTGCGCCACCAACTCTTGCGTGCAGCGATGGCACGCTTTACCATATCCTTTGTGACCGCACGGAAAAATTCTTTTTCTTTTAGCCATAAAGCAGCGGTATAGGGTTTGACCCACGCCCCTGAATGCTGCTACCCTACGAGTGATGCTTCCGGCATCGAGGCAGTTCTACAAGACGTAAAATCTGTTCCCTTGCATAAATTTAATAGGTTGTAACTTTACTTGATCCAATAGCTTTGAACTGTGAGAAGGCTAATAACCTCTATATTTATTAAAATTTTGTGGCTGTAGTGTATTATCATTTACTCGGTTTCTGCTGTGCTGGGCTGGTGGCGATCAATCTGGCGGGCTGCGGACAAACAAAGCAAGACGTGCAGAATTTACCTCTCAGTCTGGCTCCATTGCCTCAAGACCCCTTGTTGCAAGTATACTTCAATCAGTCGATCGCTTCGAGTTATACAGAGCCTTACCGCCAGCAAACTAGACCTGGAGATGATTTAGAAAACTCGATCGCTGTGGCGATCGCCAGTGCTGGATCGACGGTAGATGTAGCGGTTCAGGAGTTTCGCTTGCCCAGTATTGCGAGGGTTTTGGCCGATCGACAGCGATCGGGAATTAAAGTGAGATTAATTGTCGAACATATCTATAGTCGCCCTTGGAGCGATTTTACAGCCCAAGAGTTGGCGAAATTACCGGAAAGAGAGCGCGATCGTTATAGCGAATTTCTGCAACTTGCCGATACCAATAAAGACGGTAAATTGAGTGCCGATGAAATCAAGCAAAATGATGCTTTGGTAATTGTCAAGGATGCGGGTATTCCTGTAATTGATGACACTGCTGACGGCAGTAAAGGCAGCGGTTTGATGCACCACAAATTTGTGGTAATTGATGGCAAAACCGTAATCGTCACTTCTGCTAATTTTACCACAAGCGATATACACGGCGATTTCAAGACAGCAGCAAGTCGCGGTAATGCGAACAATTTGGTGAAAATTGAAAATGCTCAAGTAGCGCAACTATTTACTCAAGAATTTAACATCATGTGGGGCGACGGGCCCGGAGGCAAACCGGACAGCAATTTTGGCATTAAAAAGCCGTTTCGTCAAGTGCAAAAAGTAAGAGTAGGGAATGCGACAGTGGCGGTGCAATTTTCGCCGACTTCCCAGACTTTGCCTTGGGAAAAAAGCGTTAACAGTTTGATAAATCGAAATTTGGGTAGTGCGAAAAAGTCGGTTGATTTGGCATTGTTTGTATTTTCGGCTCAGCGGTTGTCAAATACTTTGGAAATTGAAGCTGGGCGAGGAGTTGCGGTGCGAGCTTTAATTGACTCTAATTTTATTTATCGCTCTTACAGTGAAGGGTTGGATATGATGGGGGCGACTTTGATGCAAGATTGCGGGTTAGAAACTGACAATCGCCCTTGGAGAAAGCCGCTGACTACGGTGGGAGTACCCCTGTTACCAATGGGCGATCGCCTGCACCACAAATTCGGCGTTGTAGACGGCAAAACGGTGCTTACAGGTTCTCACAACTGGAGTGAAGCGGCAAATCACGGGAATGACGAGACGCTGCTGGCGATCGAGAGTCCCGTAGTTGCAGCCCATTTTGAGCGGGAGTTCGATCGGCTTTACAAAGGTGCAACCTTGGGAATCCCCGCCCGAATCAAACAGAGAATTGATGCTAAGAAAAAAGAGTGCGATTCACTACAAGCAGCATCAAAAGCGACGAGTGCTAAACCTCAAATTGCTGGAGGTAAAAAGTTAGTTAATTTGAATGCCGCGACTCAGGAAGAGTTAGAAACCTTGCCTGGGGTTGGCCCGAAGTTAGCCGAGAGAATTATTGCAGCGCGGCAACAGCAACCTTTCACCTCTTTGGAAGATGTGGCACGGGTACAGGGAATCGGGGACAAGATTTTAGAGAGATGGCGCGATCGAGTAACTTGGTAGTTAAGTTCGTACTCAGGACTTCATTCCTGACTCCACAAAGTTCGCACGCACTCAGGAGTTCAGTTTTCCCTTTAGCAACTCAGGATCAAAGACTCAAGTCCTCACTAGAAACCTATTAGATCTACTTTGACAACACATCAGCTCTCAAGTTAAAATAACTTCTAAATAAAATGCTATCTATTCACCTGAGAGGTAGAGAGAGATGGAACACGCCAGATTTGTTACGGGGAACCCACAAATCAAATTTCTAGCTATTTTTCTGGGGGCAATTTTTTTGGCGCTAGCAGCTTTCACAGTTAGCGCCCAGCAGACTAGCGAAGCACAATTTAGGGTCAAAAACGAAAACGCTTTTAATATTAATTTAATTCAATTTAAGCGCACTGAATATGTAGGTCCGTGTGCCGGTACTGTCTTCTCCCCTGATTCGCAAAGCGCTCGATTTGTCTCCAGCAAGACTCCTCCCGGCCCTAACAGAAGGGTAATGATTAAAAATGTGACTGATGGCATGGAAACTAACCCCTATCCTTACACAGACCGAGGTTACAATAAAGGTGAGTTCTCCGAGGATTTTGGATTCAAGTTGGGTAACAGTCACAAAACAAGAACTTTTTCGGTTTTAGAGGGAGAAAATAAGTTTCTCTATGAAATTAAAGAAAATGACCAAGTTATAGAACAGGGTGCGCTTACGGCTGAAGTTTCTATACAAAACTTAGGTACTTTTCCCCGTCAGCAAATTTGTCAAGATCAGGTAGAATGTCGGGATACTTCTGATTGTCGCGATCGTAAAGGCAGAAAAAGAAGTTGCAGACAAGAGTGTTTTCCTGTTCAACAATGTCGCTGTCCCTAACTACTTTCTGTCCAAAAATTATTTTATTTAATTAAGGCCAGAAGACAAAGAGGAATAACAAACCAGAAACAAGATAAGTTATTACTCGTTCCCAGGCACAGCCTAGGAACCAGTTAAGAAAATTAATTGAGTTTTTGTGGAACAGGCCGGAGTGCCTGTTCCACCAGAAATCAAGTAATGGGGTGAAAGTAAAAGGCGGCTCCTAAGACGATGTATGTTGCTAAAAGCAGCACTCCTTCGAGCCAATTCGATCGCCCGTCAAGACTAATTAGATTAGCAATTGTCACGGCAATGGCAACTGCAACTACTTCAAACGGATTGAAGTTTAAATCCATCGGCTGATGAATTATTAATCCGATAATTACCAACACCGGCGCTACCAGCAAAGCAACTAGCAAACTCGAACCCATTGCGACAGAAACTGACAAATCCATATTGTTTTTCATCGCAACTCCCACCGCAGTTACATACTCGGCCGCACCGCCAACAATCGGCAACAGAATTACCCCTGTAAACAGTGGCGTTAATCCCAATCCTTTGGTAGTTTCTTCGACAACACCCACGAAAATTTCTGATTCAAAAGCAACGGCAACAGTTGAGGCAACTAGCACCCCTATCCACAGCCACAAATTAGGTTTGTGCGTAGTAGATTCCTCTTTGGTATTTTGAGGATTTTCTGACTCTAGTTCTAGTAAGCTCACCTCGTAAAGATAGCTGTGAGTTTTTAATGAAAATAGCAGAGTTAGAGCGTAAACTGCGATTAGGACGATCGCAGTTATTAAGGAAAGATTCTGAATGGCTGCGGGCTCGACTCCATTGGAGGTGTAAATTACCATTGTCGGCAGCAGGATGGCAATCACTGCTAGAGTCATTGTCGAACCGTTCACCCGCGCGATTATTGGCTTAAATTCCTGTTCTTTGTAGCGAATTCCTCCTAACAGCATGGAAAATCCCATGACTAAAAGCAAGTTGCTGATAATTGTACCGGTTATGCTGGCTTTCACAATGTCAATTAAGCCAGCTTTTAAGGCAACTATGGCAATAATTAATTCCGTAGCATTGCCGAAGACTGCATTTAATAAGCCGCCTATGGAGGGGCCTGTAACGATCGCCACTTCTTCTGTTGCTGTGCTCAACCAAATAGCCAGAGGTATAATGCCTAAAGCGGATGTGATGAAAACTGCAAGGGAACCCCAGTGCAAATACTCAGCGGCGATGGAAATGGGGATAAAAATTAACAGCGCTATGGAAAGAATCTTTTTGATTGACATAGGAAATCGGATGGTGTATGTAAAGGTGAGGTCGAGTTGTCGGGGCGATCGCAAAGTTGATTTTACACTATTCAACTATTCTCTGACTGTTCGGGTGGCGAGTGCGATCGATAAGTGGGAATTTTTAACCGCAACTGTACCCAGATCGAGGCAGATTCAATATAATAGAATTATATCGACATCGGTGAAAAGATATGTCTCAATCTGTAGTGCCAGTTGTTGAATCAAAGCAAATTGATACTTCACCCACCTTGACCTTTGAAGAATACCGATTTTATCAAACTGATTCCGATCTACAATATGAACTGTACAAAGGCAAATTAATTCCGATGCCAACCGCAACAGTTTTACATATTAAAATTTGCGAATACTTAGTTTACAAATTGCAGCGTTACCTAGCGGAACACAATCTTGACTTAGTAGCAAAAACAGGGCTGGGAGTAAGAACAGAAGAAGATATCTCTCGGATTCCTGATGTAGTTGTTTGCACTCAAAGTCTTTTGGAACAAGCTGCTTCTAGACAAGGTTCGGGTATCCTCGATTTTGAGGAAAAGCCCCTGTTAGTCATAGAAGTAGTGAGTCAAAATCGGCGCGCCGATTATGTGATTAAACGAGCTGAGTACGAACTAGCTAACGTACCTGAATATGTAATTGTTGACCCTACACCTAACAAAGAACTGGTGCGAGTTCTAGCCTTTCCTGAAGGTGAAGACATCTATACCCAGACAGATTTTGTGCCGGGGCAACAAATGGTGTCTGTAGTATTTCCAAATCTGACATTATCAGTGAATGAAATACTGTCTCCGCCATTAGTTGAAGGGTTGATTAAAGCAGAACAAGCTCGCTTCCATGAACTTGAGCAGCAAGCTGCGGTGGATCGCCAACGGGCTGAAAGATTGGCGGTGAGGTTGCGAGAATTAGGAGTAGATCCCGATCGCATTTAGGATCTTCGATGACCCAGAATTCATGAGTTAATTGTTATTAGTTATATCAAATCCGCGCTGCATCAGAATTATTCAGATATCTCTGATCTTCATCTGCGTGAATCCACGTCAATCCCTTGTCATCTGCGGTTGCAAAATTCTCTTTTTTTGACCGCAGATATAGGCAGATTAACACAGATTAACGCAGATGAGTTAGATATATCGATCGGGCTTGATACTGTGCAACTATTCAACCCAACGCACCCGCACAAAATGAGCTTCGCGTCCCCAGAAGTCGTGACTTACAGTAATATCAACAACACTCAAATTAAACGGAATAGCAGTTGTGACGTAACGCTGAGCCAGAGCTCCCACATCAGGAGCTAACTGAGCCGCCGCCGCCGCCGCTGCACCCAAACCGAATAGTTGCAGAATGGGCCCGCGAGGCAGGGCTAAATTGATGCCGACAGCAAGTCCTGCCGTTAGCAGCATTGCCACCGACAAATTCGTGCCACAGCGGGGATGTACAGCTAAATCCCACTCTCCGCTTGCAATCCGGTGCAAAGCCTCGCGGACTCCCTGACGCAACTGTGCAATGTTAACGTGGCCATAAAGATAAAACCCTTGGTCTGTGGACATCCCGCCCAATAACTCATTATCGGTTCTTGCTGTCGTCGCACCAAACGATTGGCCCAGTACCCAAACGGTAGCGTGTTCCAAAGCATGAACTTGGCGCAGAGTCAAGACTTCCTTCAAACCGGGCACAAAATCGAGTTGTCGCAACAAATCAGCATCTTGAGTCCGCTGCGGGGCAAAGTCGAAGGGAAACTGGCCGGTGCGGCCGGAAGCAGAAGCAGTAGTTGTCATCTCAAAACGCCTCCATTAACTCCATTAAGTGGATATTTAAGATTAGCAATTCTGTTGAGAAAAAGCCGGTCATACATTATCAATAGTTGTGACTTTAAAACCTAGCAAGGGCAGGTTTTGTGCAAAAATTATTAGCCCTCAACCTGCCCTTACTAATAGATCGCACTTATTCCCGGTTTATCGTTCGAGCCGCTGGCCGTCGCGGAACACTCCCGGAAACCGCCGGCCACTGGTATCGATAATTGTCCCTTTGCCGTGAGGCAATCCCTGGCGGAACTCTCCCTGATAGCGGATACCGTTAGAAAACGCGCAGCTACCCCTAGCATCGAGTTCTTGATTAAAGAACTGTCCCGAACACCGGGTACCGTCCGCGCGGGTGAACACCCCCGCACCTAAAGGCTTACCCCCTAAAAATTGGCCGACAAAGCGATCGCCGTTAGCAAAAATGAATTGCCCCTGTCCAGTCGGCGTACCCACTTTCCAATCCAGAGAAAACGGGCCTATATAGCGATCGCCATTAGTAAAAATAGCTGTCCCGGAGCTGATTTTGCCATCTCGGAATATGCCCTCCACGCGGGCGTCGTCCTTAAATATAAATTGTCCTCGACCGTTTGGCTGGCCGAGACGGAACTGCCCCTCATAGCGATCGCCGTTGGAGTATATGTATACCCCCGTGCCACTGGGCAAACCGTTAACGAACTGTCCGATGTAGCTATCGCCATCGTCATAATCGCACCTGACCCTACCTGTAGCGATAGCTGGCACGCAGCGACCGCTTTTAGCTCCTGTCCCTTGCGCCATTGATGGCAAGGGATAAGTCGCGTAACTACCAATTCCCAACACTGATGTAACTAATAGAGCGATTCCACTGGTTTTAAAACGGGAAATCATTAACTAAGTCTCTCCTATACGCTTCTGGATATTATTTTCCTTCGTCATTTGTCTTTTGTCCGATTTCTTGTCAAAAGTGGCCTGAAAAACGGAATTTATCCTTTACGAAACTCCGCGTTTGCCGTTGCGATATACCCCCGGAAAGCGCCTACCGCTAGCATCGATCATCGTTCCGACACCGTGAGGCACTCCCTTTCGCAATTCTCCTTCATAGCGCGTCCCGTTGGGGAAAGTGCAGGTGACACTAGCGTCTAGTTCTTGATTAAAAAACCTGCCCGAACAGCGAGTGCCGTCTTTGCGTACTAATACCCCTGGGCCAAAGGGTGAGCCTGCAAAGAATTGTCCTTCGTAGCGATCGCCATTGGTATAAAAAAACTGACCCCGCCCTGATGGTTGACTGCTAATGGCATCAGTCTGAACGTTCCTGACGACTGCGAAGTCTCCGACATAGCGCTCGCCGTTGGGAAAAACGACCGTCCCAGATCTCATTGTGCCGTCTTGGAACACGCCTGTGTAGCGAGCATCATCTTTAAAAATGAATGTCCCTCTACCATCTGGCACTCCTTTCCGAAATTGTCCTTCATAGCGATCGCCATTAGCGTACACGTAGACTCCGCTGCCGTCGGGGAGGCCGTTAACGAAATTTCCCTCGTAGTTATCGCCTCCCTCGTAATTGCATTTCACTCTCCCCGTAGGAGGGTTTCCTTGGCAGAAGGGAGAGCGTTTTTCTTCTTCGGGTTTTGTCTCTGGTGTTGGCTCTGGTGTTGGTTGAGCCATTGATGGCTGGGGATTTAAGAGATTAGTGGCGCTGCCGATACAAGAAGCAACTAATATTACCATCCCTAATTTTTGAATTGAACTGAGCATGGGAAATCTCCTTTGACTGCAATTAGTGATAGAGCTTTTACAAAAGCTAAGACTCGCTGAAAAGTCTTCTATTTTTTAATCCCTAATGTTTCTTCCCAGAAGCGACTAACTCACTCTATATTAATTTTACCTTCAGATTCGATATCCGCCATAAATGCTAAGGGCAAAAATTAGAGTTTTTGCCCTTAGCATTTTTCATGCTTTAATGCCAATTTTCAGCGCCGCGTTGAGCTATTAGGATTTGACACACGGCTAATAACTGCATTGGCGGGTTTTTGTTCGCGACTTGCAGGTTTTTCGCCCACACCTTTGGCAACCTCAACGCCGTTTTCCTCTAGAATTACGACTGGATCGGCTCCGGGCTTGATATCCACCCGCTTGACCAACACTTGCCCGTTAGACAACCGCTGCCCTACTTTGACATATCGGCTGGTTGGTTCATTCGGTACTTTGACAATCACTTGCGTCTCGTTCCCGACTTTTACCACCCCGCTGACTTCAGTGCCTGTAGCGAGGTCAGTAGAAGGCGGTGGCGGCGGTGGCGCAACTGTTGGGATCTGGGGAGGAGGCGGGGGATTGGGGTCTCTCCACTGGGCCGGGCGCTTGTCTACTGGCAGTTCCGGCAGATCCGGCACTCCTATGGGTCTAGCTGCAATTGGCTGGGGCGGGCGCGGGGGTGCAGGGCTGCGCGGATTCCTCCCGGTAGTTGGTGGTGAAGTTGGACGGCGGCCGAATTGAGGCGGATTGAGTCCCGGAACTTGGGGCGGCAAGCCAATTTGCGATCCATCGCCTCCCGGCAGGCCTGGCTGTCCGGGGCGACTGCCCAATTGAGGCGCATTGACTCCCGGAACTTGTCGCGGGGAGCCAACTTGCGCGCCTTCGCCTCCCGGCAGAGAAGGATCTCCGGGGCCCGCTGCTATTAATGGAGCTCCCGCTGGGCGGCGCCCTACTGGCGGGGGGCTTAGCCCAGGCACTTCTGGCAACGAAGCTAATTGCCGACCCAGGGCCCTCTCGCCTGCGGGTTCACGATTTGTCGGGGTTGCGGATAGAACTGGCAGAAGAGGCGCTTTTGCGATTGTTCGAGCCTCATAGTCTTGATCGCGGAGGGCTGCATCAAGTCTGTTCTTGCCCTGCCGCCAAACTGCTTGCAGCAAATTGATTCGCGTCACACAAGAAAGTTCCCCCCTTCTTACTGTCGGCGGTCGATATACCTCAATTGCCTCTGCAATTTCCGGCACTATGGAACACCGGAGAGCATCAGCAGGCGATTGATCTCCATAAAGGTTCCACAGACTTGAGGCTGTCCGATATTCATCGAGAGTCTTTTGTATTCTTCTGAAGAATGGCCGGTTAGTTAGGAGTAACTCTCGTCTGGTTGAATTCTTTTGTCCTTCTTTTCCGTAAATAGTATCAACCAATGTACCCAGATCTGTACGGTACTCAGAATATTGTGTGGTGTCGTCTAGCAAAGCCTGAAGAGTCCTGAATTCGCTGACAACGCCTCTTGCTGTCGGGCTGAGATTGATTTGGGGAGCGGCGGGGCCTCTGAGCTTAGTTCCTCCAATTTGGACGGGGCGGGATAGTTCTGGCAGTTTAGGTATCATCGCCACCTGTCGCTGCGGCAGTTCGGGCAACGGATTGGCTGTCATCGGCCCTGCTGGGACTCCGCCGGGGACATCGCCAACTCCGGGAGGGTTTTGAACTGTGATCGGCGGCAGCGGCCCAAAGGGATCTAACTGAGAAGGATTGGCTGTCACAGGGCCTTGGGGCACTGGCTGAAGCGGAAGGGTTGGATTCCTATTTTTGTTGTCGCCGATATTTGTTTGAGCCTGTCTTGCTCGTTCGTCTGGGTTGGTCGATCGAATTAACCCTGGAGGCTGGGCGGCTACTATTGGGGACGGGAAAGTCTGAGTTCCTGGAGTGGGGCTGGCAGAGGCTGCCGGAGACGGAGAGGCTGCACTAGGGCTGGGGCTGGGGCTGGCTGTGTTGCTGGCCTCGTCGCCACCGCATCCTCCGATCGAGAAAGCTAGTAGTCCTATAGTTGCAAAATATAAAAGTTTGTGCATTGCCGATCGCCCCCAAATCCTTAATTTCAAGATATCCAACAAGGCTCTGCAATTACAGCCTGTTGCCGTTTATAAGTTTATCTGTGTTCGATGTTATGCGATCGCTTAAAAATTGCCAAGTTTTTCTCATGATCTGATCAGCATCTTCGGGCGATCGGTTTTCTGGAGCAAGTTAGGATATCAATGGTGGCCGTTGTTCGACATATTGAATTAATTAAGGTATTTAAATAATGGCAAAAGTGATTCTCAAGCGGATTTGGCGATCGGGCTTGGTTTTTGCGACTGTTTTGGTGGGTGTGGGCTCTGTGGGAGGCGGCGAGGTGTATTCTCATTCACATCAGCCAGAAGCCCAGGTGATGACATTGGTGCCTGATGTGAGTTCCCAGCAGATCGATCGCACGATCGCAGGATCGGGATTGACAACTGGCAAATTGTACTCTCAGTTTTGGAACCCATCCAATCCTGGTGCCAAACCCCCAGCCAATCAACGGGCGAAGCCACCGGGAAATCCACAGGTATTTCAAGCTAAAATCAAGCGCCGCGCAGGCGGGACGCCGGTGATTGATGTGGTATTTAACGGCAACAAGACTTTTGAGATGATTCTCGATACCGGGGCTAGCGGCACTTTGATTTCTCAGCGGATGGCTACTGCACTGGGAGTAAGGCCGGTGCGTACTGTGAGAGCGGGGATCGCTGACGGTAGCGTTGTCGAGTTCCCGATCGGCGTAGTGCGATCGATTCGGGTTGGCGGTGCTTTGATCCAAAATGTCGAAGTGGCGATCGCGAAACAAATGCCAATAGGTCTGCTCGGTCACGATTTCTTTGGCAATTACGATGTCAAAATTAAAAAAGATGTTGTAGAATTTTATGTCCGCTGAGAGTGAGCGGATTCGGAAACCGATTTTTGCTCAACTCGTTGAACGTTATTCCGAGCCCAGTCAAAGCTTTTTAATCTATTCCTTAAGGCAGTAGTCAAAGTCCGCCATCTGTGGTAGTCTTCTTAGTGTTTCAATAGCAACCTACCGTTGAACAATTGGTGAAAATGCGGCGGCAAAAGCAGGGTCGCTGTTGGTGAGATCGGTAACAGCCTCCGACTGTGCATTAACAGTACAGGGCAAGGGAATCAATTAAACAATTCTCAAAGCAGGTCGAGATTAGTTCCCAAAATGCTGTGGCTGAGGGAATTTTGGTTGGCATTGTTTAGCCGGAGCGTAGAAAATATGTAAACTGATTAGCGGCAGATGTTCCGCAAAATCGGAAATCATGACGATCGAGAAATTAATTATTGTAAATAAGGTATTCGCATGGCACAAGCGTCTGTATCTCCTGTAGTGCTGATTATTCTAGACGGCTGGGGTTATCGTGAAGAAAAAGACGGAAATGCGATCGCCGCTGCGAAAACACCCGTGATGGACAGTCTCTGGGCCGCTTATCCTAGCACTCTGATCCACACATCGGGTCGGGCTGTAGGGCTGCCAGACGGGCAAATGGGTAACTCAGAGGTTGGTCACTTGAATCTGGGCGCGGGCCGCGTGGTTCCTCAAGAGTTGGTGCGGATCTCGGATGCAGTGGAAGACGGTTCTTTGCTCAACAACCGGGCGCTGGTTGAGCTTTGCGAAAAAGTCTGCGCCACGGGCGGCAAGTTGCACCTGACTGGTCTTTGTTCCGAGGGTGGGGTTCATTCCCATCTCAGTCATATTAAGGGTTTGCTGCAATTAGCAAAGGCACAGGGAATTTCTGAGGTTTGCATTCACGCGATTACAGACGGTCGTGATACTACTCCGAAAGAGGGTGTCGAAGCTTTAGGCAAGATTGAAAGTTATATCGCAGAGGTAGGGGTGGGTCGGATTGCGACTATTAGCGGCCGCTACTACGCGATGGACAGGGACAAGCGCTGGGATCGGGTGCAGCGCGCTTACGAGGTGATGACGACTGAGGGTGCGCCTGACGGTCGATCGGCTGTGGATGTGTTGCAGGCCTCCTATGCTGAAGGAGTGACCGACGAGTTTGCAGTTCCGACTCGAATTGCCCGCGGAGCAGTGGCATCCGGCGATGGGGTAATTTTCTTCAATTTTCGCCCGGACAGGGCTAGAGAATTGACTCAGGCTTTTGTATCTCCCGATTTTAAGGGGTTTGAACGGCAGTTAATTGAACCCCTGGCGTTTGCGACTTTTACTCAGTACGACCCGAAACTGTCGGTAATGGTGGCTTTTGAACCGCAGAATTTGAACAATATTCTGGGCGAGGTGATTTCTAAGCACGGTTTGCAGCAGTTGCGGACGGCGGAAACTGAAAAGTACGCTCATGTGACTTATTTTTTTAATGGGGGTCTGGAAGAGCCTTTTATCGGGGAACACCGGGAGTTGGTGCAGAGCCCGATGGTGGGGACTTACGATGAGGCGCCCCAGATGTCGGCGGACTTGGTGACGGATGGGGTGGTGACGGCTTTGGAAAGAGGCATCTATTCGTTTATGGTGATTAATTACGCTAACCCGGATATGGTTGGTCATACGGGGATGATGGATGCGACGATAATTGCGATCGAAACTGTGGATAAATGTTTGGGGCGGCTGTTGAGCGCCATTAGTAAAGCTGGGGGAACGGCAATTATTATTGCTGATCACGGAAATGCTGAGCAGATGTTTGACGAGGACGGGAATCCCTGGACGGCTCACACTACTAACCCCGTGCCGTTTATTCTGGTAGAGGGTGAAGGTCGGAAGATTCCGGGTCACGGAACGGATGTTCCTCTGAGGGCGGATGGTTGTTTGGCGGATATTGCGCCGACAATTTTGGAGCTGTTGAGGTTGCCTCAGCCCCCGGAGATGACGGGACGCTCTATGATTCGATCGGCTGAGTTTGAAGTTCGCGCCAATCGCACTCCTGTGCGAGTCCGATTGTAGTAGGGACGCAGCAGTAGGGACAAAGGCTTTCGCCCTTCTTCGTGTCAATTTAACGTCAAACCCAGTCACAGAATTGCTGTTTGACTATTAAGCCTAGATCCCCCCTAGCCCCCCTTAAGAAGGGGGGAACCGGAAATGGATCGAAGTCCCCCTTTTTAAGGGGGATTTAGGGGGATCGGGACTCAGGTAAAAACGAGATTTATCAAGGCTTTCAGGCTTAAGTTGACACGCCTTGGGCTCTTGGAGTGTCTCTGCATAAATTGTGTGCGATCGACCAAATTTGATATGATAATAAATTACCGATTACTAATTACCAATTACTCCAGATTATGAATATTGTTTCTGTGTTACAAGTTATCTGGTCTTTGTCTGCTTTAGGACTTGTGATTTTTGTGTTGCTGCACAGTCCTAAAGGCGATGGCATTGGAGGGATTGGCGGACAAGCTCAATTGTTTACCAGTGCCAAGAGTGCAGAAACGAGTCTGAACCGGATTACTTGGGGTCTGTCTATTGTTTTTATGGGTTTGACTGTGATTTTGAGTGCTGGTTGGTTGACGCCTAAGTTATAAGATTTGGATTTTTAACCGCAGATGAACGCAGATAGACGCAGATAATCTCAAGTTCATCTGCGTTTATTTGTGTCTATCTGCGGTTGCAAAATGCGGTTGTGGAAAGTTACGGTAAAATCTCGATTGCTGGCTGGTTTGGGATTGGCTTTATGTTGTTTTAGCCTGATAATTTTTACTCAGGTTAATACTCCGGCGGCGAGTCTTTCTCCTCTCCCGAATAGTTTGCCGCATCCACAGGTTCACCCTTTGCCACCAATGCTAGCGAATTGGCAAGATTCCACGGATAGCGGTGATTATTTTGACCAGGTTAAGCCACCGAATTTCGGTCATTTGCTATGGTCTAAGTTTCCGATTCAGGTTTATGTTGAGCGTCCAGTTGATGCTAATAGGTCTGAAGAATGGGTGGCGGCTGTGTTGGATGTTGTCCGGGAATGGGGGGTTTATTTGCCTTTGGAAGTGGTGGATAGTTCGGAGGTGGCTGATATTAGGATCTTACGTCGGGCTCCGCCTTTGCGTCAAGGGGTTTTGCGATCGCGTTCTGGAGAGGCTACCTATGAATTGTATGCCCGTCGGGATGGGGATAAAACAGTGTTATCTCATCGGTTTTCGGTTTATTTGAATCCGAATCAAGTGGGTAAGTATATTCCGGCGACGGCGCGGCACGAGTTGGGTCACGCTTTGGGAATTTGGGGCCACAGTTTGATGGAAACTGATGTGCTTTATTTTTCTCAAGTGAGAAATCCTCCGCCTATTTCGGCTAGGGATGTTAATACTTTGAAGCGGGTTTATGAACAGCCGACTCGGTTGGGGTGGTAATATTAGTTTTGATATGTAAAATCGTGTCAGTAAAAAGATGAAAGATGAAGCTTTTGGCATTGTACCAGTTTTTGCGACTGAAACTGATAGTTTGTTTTTGTTAATTCAACATCAAGCCGGACATTGGGCGTTTCCCAAAGGTCACGCGAATCAGGGAGAATCTGCGCTAGAAACGGCGAAGCGAGAGTTTGAGGAGGAAACTGGCATCCGCGATTGTGAAGTGCTTGAGGAGCCTAGTTTTGTGGAACGTTATTCCTTTGTTAAGGAAGGGAAGCCTAGTTCTGTGGAACATTATTCCTCTGCAAAGGAAGGAGAATCAATTGAAAAGACTGTTACTTACTTTTTGGCTTTTGTAAATTCAATGGAAGTTCAGTTGCAAGTAGAGGAAGTTCAAAATTCGGCCTGGAGTTCATTTGAGGATGCAGTTAAGCTGATTACTTTTGATGGGAATCGGCAAGTTTTAAGGGAAGTCAAAGCATTTTTGGACGCGAGGAAAGAGTGTTAATGAGTCTTGGATACACACACTTGTTTATGTAGGATGTTCATTGTTCACTTTACGCTATAGGTGGCCTGTTAAAGCACTTTTTGCGTCCGCGAATGTTAATATCTAGTCCGGTTATACGATCGCAATTAAGTTTGTAGTAAGGACTTTAGTGCTTAGTGACTGCAAGCTTTAAGAGAGAGTTCGATTCCTTACTACAAACGAATTATTTGGTTAGATACCCAACTTCTTCAATAAGTCGGGTATCTAGGTATTCGGTGTGATTATTTGTTGATTTTCTGAGCTTCGGCGTGGTGTTGCAAGCGAGAAAAAACGTTATAGGCGTCGGGGCCGGGAGTATTGTGTTCCTGAGCACCGTCTATGGGGCCATCAATGGCTTTCCAAGCAGGAATTCCGCCTTTGAGTTCGGCTACTTTTCTAAAGCCTGCTGCGCGGAGAAGATTGGCGGCTTCGGCGGTTTGTTGGTCGTTTTCGCCGTAGATGTAGATATCGCGGATGGGTTCTAAACTCGATTGCGCGCGATCGACTAATTCGTCCATTGGCATCATTACGGCGCCGGTAATGTGGCTTTTGGTGAAGCTTTCAAAATCACGGGCGTCGATGATTGTGAGTCCGGGTTCGCCCCAATCTAAACGGGCTTTGAGGTCGTGGCTAGATGCTTGAGCTTTTAAACCGGGAGGGGTGGGAGTAATGTCGGGAAGTTTTTCTTTGATGTTGGAAATTTGGTCGGGAATAGTTTTCATGGGAAAAATGTTGTTCAATGTTTTGATTGCCATTGCAATGTAACAAGATGTTTAGGTTGAATTCGTCTTTCTAAAGACTGAATCCGGCATTGAACTAAAGTCGCAGTTAAGCTGGTTTGTGGGTTGTTAGCTGCGGTTGGGATCGCTACATTTGTTGAGGTTGCTAGGAGGTAGCGGGCTGTGCTTAAAATGTTTTCGATCGCATTTGTGGCGGAGAATTGGAGGTGCGATCGCTCATTCGATCCGATATTTTATCAAATAATCAGATTTTAGTCAATGCCTATTATTTTTAAATAAAATTTGCATAAGTTGTACGTAGCCTCGCGCAGATTTTTGCGGAAAAGTTTAAATGTTTGCCAGCAAGGTTTCTGGTAAAATTTAAAAGTAAAAACAAGTATTTAAAGGTATAGATATGTCTGAGAAAGATGAAATTGCGGTGCCTAAACCTTTGACACCGGAAGAGCAAGCGGTGTGGGATGCGAAGGCTAAAGTTCGGGTACTGCTGAATTTGTGGGATTTGAGCGGCGGGAAGATGAAGGTGAAAAAGGGGGAGTTGACTAAGCGGATTGTTCGCACTAATGAGACGAGTCAGAGATATCTGGAAGTGCTCGGCGAGTTGCAGGCGACTGGGGCGATCGAGTATTCGCTGGTAAATCGGGTGACGCTGGTGGAATTGACGGCGAAGGGGAAAGAAGTTTTAGCGGATGGCTTGAAAAGTAAGGATTCTCTGTTTGAGTTTGATGGTTCTCAAATTGGTACTCGGCTGGGAAATTCTTTGTTGAAGTGGATTCGGCATCAGGATGGTGCGGCAAGTGTTCGGGTTGAGAAAGGGAAGGGGGATGTAGGGGCGATCGCATCCTATGACGATTTTAAGGCTGTGGCGCTCGATGTGTATGACAGCTTGAACCGGGATTATAACTTAGACGATTTAGTGCCGATTTATCGGATGCGACGGGCGATCGGCGAAAGGGTAGGGCGATCGGAGTTCAATGAGTGGCTGTTGGAAATGCAGGCTCAAGATATTCTCCAACTTATAGGTGGCAGTGTAGAAGACAGTGCCCCCGACAAAATCGAAGATTCTATCACCACAAAAGTGAACGGTTTGCGCTGCTATGTCAAGCGTTTAACCTAATTAACTTGAGTTAGTAGTGCATTCGCTCCTTTATCTTCACACTCACACAAAACGATGAATGACTTTCACTCCTCAATCGCATATCTCGATCAAGCTATTGCAAGTCACAACCCTTTTGACAGATCGTTAATAGTCAGGAGCAATGATATTTGGAAGCCAAGTTTTCCTGATGTTCCTTCTATCAATGCTCATGCCTCTGATGGTGTTTTTCAAGCAATCGAGCAAATTCGTGCCGGGTATCGCACAGTTAGTGGTATCACGATCAGAGCTGAAAAAGGTCTAGGAAAAAGCCACTTAATGAGTCGGATTCGCACCCGCCTTCTAGATGAAGGTGGTTCTTTCTTTGTTTATATGAGCGACGTAGACTATGGAAACTTAAACCGAGTCAACGCTAACTTTCTAAACACTTTGTCTTTAAGCCTGAAACAGATTGGTAACGAAGGCGTAATGCAGTGGCAAGAATTAGCAACTGCTTTGATAAATGAGGCATTAGGAAAAAATCACATACCTCAAAATTTAGTCAAGCAATTTTCGGGGGCATTAGCTAAAAATCCTAAATTAGTCGAGCGCTTAACTGAAAAAGTGCTTCAAGTCAAGTCAAACATCGAAAATCCTTATTTGATCCAGGCTATTCTGTGGACACTTTCTTCAGATAAAGTGAGCTTTGCAACCAACTGGCTTTCTGGAAAAGCCTTGGCACAGGGACAAGCTGATGCAATGGGTTTACCAAATTCTACAGAAGAGGATAAAGAAGGCGAAGCATTGCAGACTGTTTGCCAAATTTTAGACTTAATCGGTGATTACAGAACTCTAGTAATTGGCTTTGATGAGTTAGAGAGTGTAGATCGGAATGAAGCTGGTTTCAACAGGGCGCAGGTCGTCGCACTCTTAGTAAAAGACCTGTACGGTAAAATAAAACGAGGTGTCTTAATGACAGCTATGTTTGATGAAACTTGGTTTAACATTAGAGCCTTACCGCAGGCAGAGTCAGTCACAGCTAGAATGGGTGAAAAGATTTTTGATTTAAAGTATCTCAATGCTGATGATGTAGTGACTCTAGTTTCTCAATGGCTCCAAGAATTTTATGACAGTAAAAGTTTAATTCCACCTTATTCCGTTTATCCTTTTGATGAAGCTGAACTGAGAGAACTGGGCAAAGAAAAGTTAATTGTCAGAAAGGTTTTAGAGGAGTGTGCTAAGAATTGGAAAGTGCCTGGTGAGCCTCCACCGCCAACAGCAGCAGATCCACTCCATCAAGTTGAACTTGCATTTAACAAGGAACTAAATGCACTTAAGACAACAATAGAGAAATATTTTGACGATAGCGATATTTTAGCCGAGGCTCTATATTTTGGCTTCCTTTCAGTAAAAGGCGAGATTTTGGAAGAAGTGCAAGTTGAGGAGATTGAAAAAGTAAAAACTAGAGCGGCAGACAGAGGTTATCTCCACTTTAGAATTCGAGGTAAAGAAAATGGACGGTCTGTCAAGATAGTAGTAGCAGTAGTTCAAGAATCGCGAGCAAAATTTGTGACCGCGGCATTAAAGCGGTTAATTCAGTATCAAAAGTTTGATATGACTCGTGGTTGTTTAGTTCGTTCTACAGATGTTAAGTCGAATACTGTAGGCAAACAGTGTTTAGACCAACTTCTTTCTCCAGAACTAGGTGGAGAATTTGTCAAACTCACAAGTGAAGATATCAAGCCTTTATTAGCCATTTATTTTGTCAACAAGGCTCGCGAAGATTACGAGGTAACAGAAGAGCAAATACAGCAGTTTATTGTTCATAAAAATCTTACCCAAGAAAATTATTTAATTAATGAAATTCTTAGCGCTCCGTCGGGTCAGATTCCTGATGGGTTGCTTAGTGCTCATTGGGGTCAGATTCCTGATGAGTTGCTTGAGAAATGTGAGATGGCTGAACTGGATGGATGTGAGATGGCTGAACTGGATGAAGAAAGTATGGCTGAAAATACCTTCCTGCCTGATACAACGGAAATTAACAACCTCGACGAAGCACTTGATAAATTATTAGGTCAATAAGTGGATGAGTTATTCTGTTTTTGTTGATACGGCTTTGCAGTTACCTGCCCCAGATGTGGAAGCCTTAATCGAAGGGCGAGTGATTGCAGCCATGCCTCGAATTTTCATCGAGCCTGGTAGGTCATTTGCCCTATATCCAGCCAATATTTCGATTAATTTGCTACCCCATGAGCAATATTACCGATCGAGCTTTTTACCAATTGCTAAAAACTCATTTTCTCAGTTAAGTTCTGAGAAGGTTTTGATAAAAGCTTGGGCTAAATGCGAATGGTGTCAAATACTAAACGATCCAGAATCATTAGAGGCTGTGTCGCAGTTAACAGTCTGGACAACAGAGGCATTACAGCAAACTATCCTGCAACGACGTTATATTTTTCTAGCTCATCTTCGGGTTTATCTGCTACCTCAGCCGCTGGAAATGCCAGTGCATCCCAGCGGCAATTTTGTATCTTTGCTAAAACCCCTAAATGTTACTGATTCAACGCCAGTGTTGAGCGAGTCTATCTTTGCTAAACGCCGTCAAAAGCTGGAAAAACTAGAGCCACCAGAACATCCTGAATTGGAAGAGTTGCAAAGTGCATTAGTGCATTTATCCACCACCAACCCAAAAGCCAAACAACTCGACGCAGAAATCAAAATGTTTCTAGGTTGGAGTAGCGATAAGCCTGTAAAACCAATCAAACCGGATTTAGCTTGGATAAATACCATAGCAGCTTTGGGAAATCGCACCAAAGAACTAGATACAAACAAAAGCAACTATCAAGCAGGAACAGACTTTGAAATTGTAGTGCGCGATAGCCTTGAGTTTTTGGGGTTTACAATAGATTATGCTCACAAAGGTGGTGCTGGCGGCTTAGATTTATTATGCTCCAAACCTTACCCCTTAGTTGGCGAGTGCAAAGCCGGGAAAAAAATCCCCAATGATACAGCAGTTCAATTGCTGAATTTAGGAACGCTACGCCTCCCAGATAAAGAAACACTCGCAAAAGCAACTAAGTTGATTATTGGGCCTGGCGTTCCAACTACTCAACTTATGGATGCAGCAAAAAAACACGGTATGGCAATTATGAACCCTGAGACGCTGGAAAAACTGGTTAAACTTCAAAGCAACTATCCTAACTCGGTGGACTTATTTAAACTTAAAGAATACTTGAAACCGGGACAATCTGATGATGAAGTTGCTAAATATATTGAGCAAGTTGAACAAGAAATTAAAGTGCGATCAGATGTTCTGCATAGTTTGAAAAAGTATCAGGAAAAGAGTGGTTTTGAACGAGCAAGTGTCGAGGCTGTTAGTGGTGCTTATTCAATGTCTAATGCACTTAGACCGTTATCACCCAAAGACTTGCACGAAATTCTCGTTGAGCTTTCCTCTCCTTTGACAAATTATGTGGGGCGAATTAAAGGAGAAAATTGGCAAAGCGATCGCTTTTATTTCCTGCGCGACTTGCCGCTAGATGATTAAGATACGTCAAGGGCGATTCCCTGCGGGATAAATTCGCTTCACGTACTTCATCCAATTTCCTACACAGCATCAGGATCTACGCCCAACTCCCGCAACCTCGCCGCCAACCTTTCAGCTTTCTGCAATTGAGCTTGTTCGGCCTTAATTAACCCTTCCACCAATGGCGGATCTAAAATTTCATTGACTGATAATCTCAGATTGGGAAATACTACAGATTCCATTTCATCACCCGGCAAGAAATCTGTATACGTGTAACCATCTTCACCTTCAATCAATGCAAAAAGCCGGATTTTTTGCTTGCCAGTTTTAGGGTCAACAATGCAATATTCTGGCACATTCGCTAATTCGTACTCTCCGCGTTTAATCACGTAATCTTCGCGGCGATTTTCGCTGACTACTTCTACCACTAACAGCGGCTTTTCATCAAATTCGAGGATACCTGCACCTGGTCTAGCAGCAGCTTGTTCCAAAAAACTTTGAGTGCAGACAACTACATCGGGAATCCGAGATTTATCTTCATCTGTTCTCACTCCCAAACCAGTTTTTACTACTAAGTCGAGATTGTGTTCAGCTAGGTAACGCTGCAATTGGTAAACTAAATATTCGCAAATTTTGATGTGTAAAATTGTTGCTGTTGGCATCGGGATTAATTTGCCTTTGTACAGTTCATATTTTACATCAGATTCTCCTTGATAAAATCGGTATTCTTCAAAAGTTAAGGTCGGCGAAGTATCGAGCTGTTTTTCTTCTGCTACTGGCACAATAGATTGAGACATATATTTTTACCTATCTCGATAGTTTTCTATTATACTCAATTTTGATTTTAAGAGTATAGGCTTCGGTTCGGCAAAGATCGCCATTCTTGACTCCACGACTTGCCGCTATAGCAATCCTTGCAGGAGTCGTAAATTTTTGACCCCACCCCAACCCTCCCTTTATCAAGGGGAAGGAGTAAGAAATTCACAAATGATTTAGGATGGCTATAGATGATTGAGATACGTCAAGGGCGATTAAGAGCGGGATATCTTCGCTTCACGTAGTTCATTCAATTTCCTACACAGCATCAGGATCTATGCCCAGTTCCCGCAACCTCGCCGCCAATCTTTCAGCGCGTTGTTCGACTGTTTGTAGTTGCTGCAATTGAGCTTGTTCTGCCTTAATTAACCCTTCTACCAATGGCGGATCTAAAATTTCATTGACTGATAATCTCATATTGGGAAATACTACAGATATTATTTCCTCACCCGGCAAGTAATCTACCTGTGTATAAACGTCATCACCTTCGGGAAATGCCATAACTCGCACCCGCTGTCTGTTTTGTGTCGGATCAACAATCACATATTCCGGCACGTTAGCCTGTTCGTATTCTGTTCGTTTAAGTACATAATCAGCTCGCCGATCTTGGCTCACTACTTCTACTACAAATAAAGGTGTTTCGCTCAAGTCTAAGATGCCAGAACCGGGTCTGGCAAGAACTTGTTGCCACAAACTTTCTGTGCAAACAACTACATCGGGAATGCGGGATGTAGCATCTTCTGTTCTGACTCCCACAGAAGTTTTTACGACTAAATCCAGATTATGTTCAGCTAGGTAACGCTGCAATTTGTAAACCCAAAATTCGCAGATGCTTGTATGTAATGCGCTAGCCGTTGCCATCGGTATTAATTTGCCTTTGTACAATTCATATTTTATATCGTCCTTGCTTTGATAAACTCTGTATTCTTCAAAAGTTAATGTCGGCGAAGTATCGAGCTGTTTTTCTTCGACTGCTGGCACAACAGATTGAGACATATATTTTTACCTATCTCGATAGTTTTCTATTATACTAAATTTTAATTTTAACACTCAAGGCATTGAGTAAGAAAAGATCGATCGCCCTTATTGACAATCAAGCAATTTGATCCGGTTAAATATTTAGTTCAGTTCACCATTTGGGCGATCGCCTCAACAAGGCTGTAGCTGCCTCACTATCGAGAGGTTTAGAGAAAAAGTACCCTTGACCGTACTCGCAGCCGATCGCCCGCATTTGAGCCAATTGGACAGCGGTTTCGACCCCTTCTGCTACTACCTCCATCCCCAAACTGCGCGCCAGCATGACGATCGCCCGCACGATTTCCAAATTTTCACCCTTTTCTCCGATGCGACTGACAAAAGAGCGATCGACCTTCAAAATATTAATCGGGAACTTGTGCAAATAACTCAGAGACGAATAACCAGTGCCGAAATCATCAATACACAGCCCGATACCCAAGTCTCTTAACTGCGAAAGCATCGCCGCCGCCGCTTCCCCATCTTCCATCACCACACTCTCAGTAATCTCCAACTTCAAACACCGAGCGTCAACACCCGTTTCCTGCAAAACTTGTTTAATTTGCTCGATCGATTCCGGTTCCGCAAACTGTCTCCCCGAAAGATTTACTGCTACAGTCAGCGGCGAATTTCCCACAGGTAAATTCAAACTCTGCCACTTAATAATTTGGCGACAGCTTTCGTTCAAAACCCACAAACCCAAAGGCGTAATTAACCCTGTTTCCTCCGCCATGGCAATAAATTCCATCGGGGAAACTAAACCCCTTTCCGGGTGCAGCCAGCGCACCAGCGCCTCAAATCCGATAACTGAGCCACTATTTAAACTAACGATCGGCTGATAATAAACAGTAAAAGGACATTCCAATTTATAAGGAGCCAATGGCGATTTCGGACGATCCAACTTCCGCTCTATTTCGCTCATCGGTGAGTTTTCCTCCACCGCCACACATCCGAAATCCACTATCGAATATTTCAAATTTAGTTCTTCAACCGACTCCCGCAAATCGTGTTCCAAGTGCATCAAAGCCACAGCCCGAGTGTGCATCGCACTGGTAAAAACTTCGTAGCGAGCTTTACCCAGAGCTTTTGCCCGGTACATCGCAATATCAGCATCGCGCAAAATATCTCCCGGCCACTGATATTTGTTGGTACTTAAAGCAATGCCGATGCTAGCAGTAATTAAAACTTTATTACCTTCCAAATAAAGCGGTCGTTCGATCGTTTTGAGAATTTCCTTTGCTTGGGCGATCGCCTCCTCAACACCGTGAATTTCTTCCAGCAAAATCACAAACTCATCTCCCCCCAGACGAGCCACCGTATCGCCGGGCCGCAAACAAGTCAAGAGACGGCGAGCCACAGCCACCAACAGCCGATCGCCCGTGCGGTGTCCCTGACTGTCATTAATCACCTTAAACCTGTCCAAATCCAGAAACAGCACCGCAAACTGCTCGCTCGGATGCCGTTGGGCGCGGGCAAAAGCTTGTCCCAACCTGTCAGTCAACAAAGCACGGTTGGGCAACTCTGTCAGCGCATCGTGCAAAGCATCGTGCAACAGTTGTTCTTCAGCCATCTTGCGCTCAGTCACGTCGTGACAGTTGACCACAATTCCCCGCACCGAAGGTTCGTTGAGCAAATTCGTCGCCACCGCTTCCAACACGCACCAGGAACCGTCCTTGTGCTGCACTCGGTATTCCGCCATTCCCAGGCTAACTCTCGGCGTTTGCATGACACCTTTGAACACTTGATCCACTATCAGCAATTCGTCAGGGTGAATCAAGTCAAATATAGATCTGCCGAGGACTTCCGCCGTCGGGTAGCCCAAAATCCGCTCTAGAGAAGGAGATACATAGCGGCAAAAGCCTTTCTCGTCGAGAATCACAATAATGTCTCTAGCATTTTCAATCAACGATCGAAAGCGCTTCTCGCTTTGCCGCAGCTCTTGTTCCGTGCGCTTTTGGTCGGTAATATCGGTATTCATGTAAATCAGACCGACAATTTTCCCTGTGCGGTCTTTAATAGCATCGGCCCGCAGCAACACCTGCAAAGTTTCACCGCTTTTAGTACGGTTGGTAATTTCACCAAACCAAGAATAACCTTGGGCGATCGTGTCGAGTACCTCCCTGGCGACTGCGGGGTCAGCAAAAACTGCCGATATACCTCCGGCTAGTTTAAATTCCTCTGCGGTTTCCCATTCAAATAGCTGAGAAAACGCTTGATTTTGATAGATGTGAGTGCCGTTCGCATCGCTGATGCCGATCGCGTCACTCGAACTTTCCACCGCTTTGCGAGTCAGCACCAGAGCTTCTTCTGCCCGCTTGCGCTCGGTAATGTCAATCCCTACCAGACAAGCTGCTTTGCCCTGATCGTACTTTTGAGCCACAATCAAATAGTATCCCTCCGACTCTCCCCTGTCGGTTTGTAGCTTAACGTTGAGTTCTTTAACCGCTTCCGTAGCGTCGTCGGCAAAAAACTCCACCACAAAAGAGTTAAAATCCGAGCTAGCGCCCAAAAAACCAATATCTTGACCGACAAAAGCCGACGGCCGCAAACCATGCAGTTTGGCTAAGTGCTGGTTAACCCCCAAATAGCGCAAATCCGAGCTAATCCAAGATACTGTTCCCGGAACAGCTTCCAAAATCGTTTGCAGTTGGTCGTTAGCTTGCTGCAATGCTTGCTGCACTTCACATATTGGTTCCGACAAGTCCGACTGAATCCCTACAAAGTGAGTCAAATTAGCGTTGTCGTCTCGCACGGGAGATAGCGACAATTTGCTCCAAAAAGGACTGCCGTCTTTGCGGTAATTTTTGATTGTTGTCTGGAGTTCTAGACCTTGGCGCAAGGCCTCGCGGATCTTAGCTACAGTAGTGCGATCGGTATCCGGGCCTTGCAAAAATCGGCAATTGCGCCCCAAGATTTCATCGGCACAGTAACCTGTCATCCGTTCAAAGGCCGGATTGCAATAAATTATAGGACAATCGGGTGCATTGGCGTCAGCAATGACAATGCCACTGCTAGTAGCGGCCAAAGCTCGATCGCTTAGCCACAGTGCGTCTGACGCAGTATGGCGATCGCCGACATCCCCGACTTCATCTAAATTAGAAATTGACTGGTTCTCCCGATCTCCCATCAGCCGAACTTTCAAGCAAACCTTTACAATTTCCGAGTTGTTTCTTACTGTAACGTTTTTCAGGACTCGCGCAACGTAAATTATATCTCCGCATTTAACTAAGCGAGATTTCACCTTAGTGGTTAGTTGTATTTTCTACCCTTGCTGTTCGGCATTTAAAAAAGCACATCTTCACTTCCGCAGTGAAAAACCCTCTATTCTTCTCCCCCTCAGACTCTCTCCCCCTCTCCCCTTCTCCCCGCGCCCTGGCAATCATGATCTGCAGCAGCTTATTTAGCAGGAGTTGCAGCTTGAGAAGTCGGCGGCGCAATATTAATTAATGGCAAAGTTCCGCCTCCTCCCATTACTGTCGGAAACTGGCCATTCCATTTTTCAATCGCTTGCTGCTGCAAAATTTCGGCTGTTAATGTTTGCCGCTGCAAGCGTTGAGCTTCAGCTTTACCTTTAGCACGGTTAATTTCAGCTTGAGCATCTTGGGTGGCTTTTTTAACTGTAAATTCTGCTTGTTTAGCTTCTTGTTCTGCTATTTGTTTGGATTCGATGGCTTTGCTAAATTCTGGAGAAAAGCCAAAATTTATTAAAGAAACATCTCTGACAATGACACCGTAAGGTTCCAAACGCTTTTTGAGACTGTTGTCGATTTCTGTTTTGAGTTCCGTGCGCTTAGTGATTATTTCTTCGGCAGTCTTTTTAGAAGTTGCTGCTTTGAGAACTTCCGAAATTGCCGGACTCAGAATGCTGGTAACAATTTGTTCTTCGTCTCCCACTTGTTGGAAAACTTGATTAACTTTGGCAGGGTCAACATTCCAGTTGACTGCCAAATCTGTAGTAATGCTTTGCAAATCTTTGGAGGCTGCATCTGCTTTCAAATCAGTTTTTTGTACCCGCACGCTGAGAGTTTTTACAGAGGTGACGAGCGGTAAAATCGGGTGGATGCCTTCATCTAAAATCGCGTCTTGAACTTTCCCGAAGCGCATCATAACGCCCCGTTCCCCTGGGCCGACGAGGGCAAAAGGTCTTAAAATTAAGGCGGCGATGATGAAGACGATGCCACCGACGATGTAGAGAGCTAGGTTGTACTTAACACTTTGCACGGTTTTCATAGGTTAATTCAGCTAGGTTGTTTTACTGGATGTTAGTTGTCTATTCGCTCTTATCTAAGATTATAACTTCCGGTTAATGGTGCAACAACTCATAAATTTCTTTATTTTTTTCATAAAAGTCATAGGATTTTGAGGGTCGGAAAGCTTTTTAAATCAAAAAGATATTAGATTGCCGTTACATTGAGGCTCTGGTATGAACAATGGCATTTGTACCTAGCTGAAATTATTGATGAATAAATGTTTCAATCATCTTGACAAAGAGGTTTGTTTTAGATAAAGCAGAAGTAAATAGATAGCTCGATCGCTCTTTGAGAAGCGATAAAATAGCGATCGCCAAGAGAAAGCTTTCTAGAAAGCTAAAAAAACAGCATCAAACAGGTATTTTTTGTAAATTTTGAGTAGAAAATTGGAGGGACGTGCTGATAAAACCTTTGGGGGTTGGTTCAATCACAAGCGAAAGATAGAATTTCAGTCTCCGACGTACAGACTTTATATGTAGAATTGGCATCGGCCCGTCTTGCTCAACCATCCTGAGTAAAAAAAAAGACTCCTTGGGCAAGTTGGGAATTTATAGCGACAAACGATAAAAATCCGAGTTTAAAAATGCCCGAAAATAAGTTAATCTTAGATGAGAACGGTTGAAGAAAAATCAAAATGTTGCAGCGACACCCTTGGCCGCAGACAGTTGAAGAGGCGATCGCCATTCAAGAACAGCTTCGGTCAGAGGTAATTACCGAAAATCAACTGGAGACAGTTCGGTACGTCGCAGGCGTAGATGTCGGCTACGACAGTGCAAACGAGGTATCGCGGGCCGCTGTAACAGTTCTGAGCTTTCCAGACTTGCAGTTGCAGCAGCAAGCTGTAGTTCGCAGTCCTACAACTTTTCCTTATATTCCGGGTTTCCTGTCTTTTCGAGAAGTGCCGGCAGTTCTCGAAGCTTTAGAAAATATCAGTTTGACGCCAGACTTGATATTGTGCGACGGTCAAGGACTAGCCCATCCGCGCAGGTTCGGTCTTGCCTGCCATTTGGGCGTTTTGACAGGGATTGCCACGATCGGAGTTGCCAAAAATCGATTTATTGGAGAACATTCAGAAGTCGGACTCGATCGGGGCAGTTGGCAACCCTTGCTGTTGGAGGGATCAACGGTAGGAGCAGCGCTGAGGACGCAAACAGGGGTAAAGCCGATTTATGTTTCGATAGGTCATAAGGTAAACTTGATAAGTGCGATCGAGTACGTCCTGCGCTGCGCCCCAAAATATCGCTTACCAGAAACAACTCGATCGGCAGACCAACTAACATAGGGACAACTGGCAAGTGCCGAAGGCATCAAAAAAAAAGTAAAAAGACCAAAAAAGCATCCGTCTTTGGACTTTTAATTTTTGAGGTGGCCCCGCCCGAGTCAAAAAATCCTCTGAGTCTACTGCCAATCAGCTTTCGGTTCCATCCTTCCAGCGAACTAAAGAATGACTATACCTGAGAAAGAGGTATAAAAGTTGGGGGGGTTTATAGAATGATTGAAAGACAGTAACCAGCTTAAAACATTGGTGGCTCTAACCACAGTGCCCAGGCGTGAACTATTTTTAGTTCACATTTGTAAATTATGAAAAATTAATTCTGCGAGTTAAACCAAAAGCTGAGATTCGTCTGATAAGGTTTCATAATTTACCGTCGGATATCTCACCACTGACTGGAAGTAACCACGACAGTGGGAGGCGAAGGCGCGATCGAGCTAAAAAATCAGAAACAAACAAGGAGACAGTCATGGCTGAGAAAAGCAAACGCGGATTCGCTTCTATGGATGCAGAAAAACAGCGCGCAATTGCTAGCAAAGGCGGAAAAGCTGCACACGAGAAAGGAACTGCACACGAATTCACCCCTGAAGAAGCCAGACAAGCTGGCCAAAAAGGCGGCGAAGCTGTCAGCAGAAATCGCGAACACATGGCTCAAATTGGTCGCGAAGGCGGTCGGAAAAGCCGCAAAAGCGAAGCTTAAGTCTCTCCAGGCTGGCCCTGTAATGAAAGATTGCACAGTTGCAGCGTGAGAGATAGCACTAGGACATTGAGCGTTTGAGGAGGTGGGGCGATCGAAGTTACCGAGGTAGTTCGATCGCCAAACCTCCAAAATTCGTCACTAGCGCACCAAAGCTTCGCAAAGGTGAAAACCTCACAGGAATTAGTTTTTAGCAATCGCTGGCCAATCTTGAACAGCAATTTTTTAACCAAGCTGCACTGCGGTCAATAATTTTGCGGGAAAGAAAAGCTGACAAGCGCGATTAAGTCTCTCAAAAAAAGCCAATACGAGCACTAAAAGCCCCGAATTCAGGGCTTTTTTGTATAGCTGTACATAATATTTTTAGAAGTGCGATCGAGTCCGCGTCAATAATTCTAATTAAGTTTTTTGATGAGGAACTCCGTCCTCAAAATAAATCAGTTAATATTTTTTTATCTTTTTGAGCAGCACACTATACAATCATGACAAACCAGCTCACTTTAGCATGGACAGAAGCTGGGGTTCGTCAAACTCTGACAATTGAAAACGGACAGCCCAGCAAAAATCCGGGAAGCGTGAGGCTAGGGCGCGATCCGGCGAAGTGCGATATAGTATTTTCGCATCCCAGCGTATCGGGGCTGCACGTTGAAATATTTTTTAATCAGGAATTGCAGGAGTATGCAGTGCGGAATTTGCGCGAAAGCAATCCGCCACTGGTAGACGGAAAAATTCTCGCCCGAGGCGAAGCAAAATTGAACTCGGGAAGTCACATCCATTTAGGCCAAGTGCAAATCGAGGTGGTGAATGTGACGGAGGTGCAGGTAGCCGCGCCCCAAACAGTTTTGCTGTCAGGGCCTCCCGCACCTGGTAACTTTCAGCCGACGGGGCCTTCAAAATATGGTTTGCAGTGTCCCAAATGCAGCCGAATTTCGCCTTACGCACAGTTGAATGCGGGGTGTCCGTGGTGCGGTACTTCTTTGGCGGCGGCGGCGAGTGTGATGCTGTCTCCGTGAAAGTTGGAAAAACTGAGATGTTGCACCATTCTCAAGAACGGGCAAGATGCCCGTTCCACAAAGAGTGAATTTTCTTGTGGAACAGGCCGGAAAGCCTGTTCATAAAAGGCTAATTGACAATGGTGCAAGATTTAAGAAAAACGGAAAATCAGGGTATCCGCTAAACACTTTCAAATTCACAAATCTTTTTTTGCAGAAAGCTCAAAGCCGATGGCTGATGTTTAAAAAATAATCATGAATTCTCAACCCTTGCGCCTGCGACTGACTTGGACAGATACAGCTACGGGGGATTGTCGATCCCCGATACTCGACTTACCCATCGCTTTGGGACGAATTTTTGAAGCTATGCCCGCCACAATCAACGGGAAACGAGTTTCTCGAATTGCCCTCAGCAGCAGTCAAGTTTCTCGCTTTCACGCAGTGATTGGCACCGAAGGTAACAGTATTTTACTCACTGACACTGGTAGCCGCAACGGTACTTTTGTTAACGGCATTCGCCAAACCCGTTGCGTGCTGGCAAACGGAGATATGCTCCAAGTTGGGCCCTACGCGATCGGCATTTCTTTTGCTGTTAATTCCCCTGAAACGCCGTCGGTCAATTCTCACATTTTCTTTAACCCGCAGACTAATGGCCCAGACCCCGCACTGGGCCAGCAAATAATGTTGCAGGTTCCTCAAACAGGTAGTAGGGGAGAATTTCCGCCGATCGCATTTTTGCAAGCTTCTCAAGTGTCAATGCGATCGCTCGAATCTAGGGGACTCCCTGTGACAGAAGTTGATTGGGCGGCAGTTGGCGGTGGTTTGGGCAGCTTTATTTGGGTGGATTTGCTGAGAATTTGCGGCGTGAAAATCGATCGAATTGCGGTTTTGGGCATGGAAAACCAGCCTTACGCCCGCTATCTGCGTCTGTGCCTGAATTCTCAAATTCCGCTGCGGGAACGCCTACGATCGAATTCTGACTCTTGTCCAGACAACATTTGGGGGTGGCCTCCCTATGCTTTGCGGGAAGCTTGGCACGAATTGCTCAAAGGGCATTTGGGGATGTCGTTGAAGTTGATGTGGCAGGTGTTTACTGAACCGACTTTTGCCGAAACTTATACGCCTCGTGCGGAGAATGTGTTTGATTCTATTGACAGGGAAGTCGATCGAATTGGGTGGAATCAGATGTTTCGCTACGGTAGAGTGCGGGGAATTCGCAAAACAGATGACGGCAGGTACGCGATCGCTTATTCTCGATCGAATGCGGATCACCGCGAGCACGCTTTTTTAATCGCCAAATACGTACACTTAGCCACTGGCTATCCCGCCATTCAATTTCTGCCCGATTTGCAAGCTTACCGCGAAAAAACCCAGGATTTTGAGTCGGTTGTCAACGCTTACGAAAAGCACGACGGCGTTTACGAAAAATTGGAGGCCAGTGGCGGCAGCGTTTTAATTAGAGGCCGGGGAATTGTGGCTTCGCGGGTGGTGCAGCGAATTTACGAAGCGCGACAGCGGAACCGCAACATTCAAGTATTGCATTTGATGCGATCGCCCAAACCTCAAGGTAACAAATTTAAGCTCGCTGAGCGAAGAGTCGAAAATCACTACGAATTTCAACCTTTCAACTGGCCGAAAGCTTGCTGGGGCGGGGAACTCCGCGTACTTTTGGAACAAGCCGCCCCTGAATTGCGGCCACAGTTGCTCACCGACTGGGGCGGCACTACCACAGCCCAGCGCAGCGACTGGCAGCGGATTGTCAAAGAAGGTTTAAGTCAAGGATGGTATCAAATTACCTTCGGCGAAGTCGAGCGAGTCGAACGCGACAGTCAAAATCGCACGGTGACGTACATTCAGGAGAAGGAACTCAAGGGGCAAATTAAGTTAGAAGCTGATTTTATTATTGATGCTACGGGTTTGGACGCTAAGGTAAAAACCAGTCCCCTGTTAAACGATTTGGTAGTTCAATACAATCTTCCCCTCAACGGTTTGGGGCGGCTGAGTGTTAACAACGATTTTGAAGTGCCCGAATTGCGGAATTCTTCTGCTAGCAACACAGAAGGCCGAGTATACGCAGCCGGCGCGATTACTCTGGGAGGGCCTTACGCGCCGGTAGACAGTTTTTTGGGCTTGCAATACGCCGCCTTGCGATCGGTTGAAAGTCTGGCCGCCAACCGAGTTGCTGGTGTGCGGAAATTGAGCGTTTGGCGATCGTTTGTGCAGTGGTTGAAGTGGATTTTAAATAAATCTCCCGATTGATTAGAAACAAAACCGTTTCGCATTCAATCTAAAATCTAAAATTCCCAATCTAAAATCGAATGACTCCCACCTTATTTGGCCGATGGCAAACTCGAATATTATTATTTGCAACTGTAGGCGTTTTAGCAACACTGCCATTTTTTCTAGGTTTAATAACTTCTCAATCAGGCTCAATCTTTTTCTGGATTTTAGGGTATGTAGCGATTTTTGGTCTCGGCTGGGATGCTTTATATATCTACATCCAACAGTTCCGCTGGGATCGAGATTGGCCCGGCGCGTTTCAATTACTCGCTGGGATTTGGGAAGCACTTTTTGTGTTATTTTTAATCAAAGTTATCGGTTTGCCGGGCATAGCAGTACAAGATTTTGACTTGGGAGTTTTTGCTGTGCATTACAGTTTAGTGTGGCTGGCTATTTATCTGGCATCGCAAACACTAATGCGGATTTTGTTTCCCTACTGGCGTTTCCGAGGCGGGCAATGGTTTTAATAATAGCTGTAGCGGCGGTTTTACCAACAATAATCGCCTCAAACCAATCATCTCATAAACCCGCTCCGGCTATTCTAGCAATTCCCAATTCCCCATGCCCAATTCCCAATTCCCCATGCCCAATTCCCAATTCCCCATGCCCAATTCCCAATTCCCCATCCCCTGTATTTTCTCATTTTTTTCAGGTTCAGGCTTCCTCGATTTGGGCTTTGAGTCGATCGGCTTTAATGTAGCGTATGTCAATGAAATTTTCCCACCTTTCATGCAAGCATACCGCTATTCTCGGCAGTGCATGAATTTGCCACTACCAGAATACGGATATTGCGAAAGAGAGGAAGCAGATGTAACTCGACTTGTAGGGGGAGAACCAGCTTTTCGGCTGCGGGAATTAATGCAGGATGCCCGCAAGCATCACGATATTGTGGGATTTATCGCGGGGCCGCCTTGTCCTGACTTTTCTATTGGTGGCAAAAACCGAGGTGGGGAAGGAGATAAAGGTCAACTTTCAGCTTCCTACATTGAATTGATTTGTCAGCAGCAGCCAGATTTCTTTTTATTTGAAAATGTCAAAGGTTTGTGGAGAACCAAAAAACATAAAGCTTTTTACGACGAACTCAAAAATCAGTTGTATGAGTCGGGATACGTTTTTGCCGAACGTTTAATTAATGCGATAGAATACGGTGTTCCGCAAGATAGGGATAGAATTATTTTGATTGGATTTAGAAAAAACCTTGTCAGAAATCTGGGCATTTCCCTAGAGGAAAAAAGCCAAATGTTAGCCGAAAGTTTATTTCCTTGGCAAAGTCAGGTATTATATCCCAAATCAGAAATTTTTTCTCATCCTTGGCCTGATAGAACGGCGTTTGTAGATGATGGTTTCGTGCCTTGTCCTGATGGCATTCCCCAAGATTTAACGGTAGAATTTTGGTTCCAAAAAAATGACGTTCTCAACCATCCCAATGCCAAACACTATTTCCAACCCAAAGCAGGCCTTAAGCGGTTTGCTTCCGTTGATGAAGGAGATGATTCAAAAAAATCTTTCAAGCGATTGCATCGATGGCGTTATTCGCCAACAGCTTGTTACGGCAATAACGAAGTTCACTTGCACCCTTACAAACTTCGCCGACTTTCTGTTGCAGAAACACTGGCTATTCAGTCACTGCCAAAAGATTTTGCACTGCCAGCCAAAATGACGTTGACTAATATGTTTAAAACTGTTGGCAATGGAGTTCCTTATTTGGCTGCACAAGGTGTTGCCAAAACAATTTTACAGTTTTTACAGACAAAATAAATAGATAAATAAGCGCAAGAGTATTTCAGAAACCCGGTTTATTGCTAGATTTGTCGTGACTAATCCCAAAACTCGTAGAAAAAATCGGCTTTCTAGCCCCATGTAACAGTTAATCGTTGCGCCTCACACAAGCTAGAGATTGGTGAAAGCCGTTGTTTAAATGAACTAATAAAAAGAAAAATTCACAAATGGTTTACACTTGTTATATAATAGTTGGTTAAGGTTGAAAACCTATATTTTTTATTGCCTGCAATTCGCCATGACCGTTAAACCCCGCCGCTATCACATCACTACTTTCGGATGCCAGATGAATAAAGCCGACTCGGAACGGATGGCCGGCATTCTGGAAAATATGGGCTTTGAGTTCTCGGAAGACCCGAACGAAGCTAGCTTGATTCTCTACAATACTTGCACGATTCGCGATAATGCCGAACAAAGAGTTTATTCTAACCTCGGAAGGCAAGCTCATCGCAAGCGCCAAGAACCGGGTTTAACTTTAGTTGTAGCTGGATGCGTCGCGCAGCAGGAAGGTGAAGCGCTGCTGCGGAGAGTGCCGGAATTAGACTTAGTAATGGGGCCACAACACGCTAACCGACTTGAAGATTTACTCGAACAAGTTTTTGAGGGCAATCAAGTCGTGGCGACTGAAGCTGTTGAGATTATGGAGGATATTACTAAGCCGCGCCGCGATAGCAAGGTGACTGCTTGGGTGAATGTAATTTATGGCTGCAATGAACGCTGCACTTATTGTGTTGTCCCGAATGTTCGCGGGGTTGAACAGTCGCGAATGCCGGAGGCAATTCGCGCGGAAATGGAGGATTTGGGCCGTCAAGGTTACAAAGAAGTAACTTTGTTGGGGCAAAATATTGATGCTTACGGACGCGATTTGCCGGGGACAAAACCGGACGGCAGCAACCAGCATACTTTGACGGATTTGCTTTATTTTGTGCAGGATGTGCCTGGTGTCGATCGCCTCAGATTTGCTACTAGCCACCCGCGCTATTTTACAGAAAGATTGATTAAGGCTTGTGCTGAATTACCGCAGGTTTGCGAACATTTTCACATTCCTTTTCAGTCGGGAGATAATGATATTTTGAAGGCGATGTCGCGCGGTTATACTCAGGAAAAATACCGCCGGATTATTGATACAATTCGCCGTTATATGCCGGATGCTTCGATTACTGCGGATGCGATTGTCGGCTTTCCCGGTGAGACGGAAGCGCAGTTTGAGAAGACTTTGAAGTTAATCGAAGACGTTGGTTTCGATTTGGTGAATACTGCGGCTTATTCCCCTCGCCCTGGGACGCCGGCGGCTTTGTGGGAAAATCAGTTGACTGAGGAGGTGAAAGCCGATCGCCTGCAACGAATCAATCATGTAGTGACAACAACGGCGATGGAACGATCGCAGCGCTATTTCGGACGCACTGAAGAGGTTTTGGTGGAAGTCCAGAATCTCAAAGATCCAACTCAGGTGATGGGGCGCACTCGCGGCAATCGTCTCACATTTTTTAAGGGCGATATTGCTGAATTGGCGGGTAAAATTGTGCGGGTTAAAATTACAGATATTCGCGCTTTTAGTTTGACGGGGGAAATGCTTTAAATAGCACCGGAATGAGATTAGGGGACGGCTTACTTGTGAACTTTTCTAAGAAGATGTAATTTTTTTTACCGCAGAGAGCGCAGAGGACACAGAGGAAGAGTGGAAGGGAGGAGATAAGTAGTCTTAAAGCGGTTCGTATGTGCCTTAGTTGCGCTCTCTGCGTGTATATTTGTCGAAAAGTCCTAGGAGTAGTGAAAAATGACAACGATGCGGATCGGGCTATTGTTCGGGGGGCGATCGGGCGAACACGAAGTCTCAATTAGTTCGGCGCGGGCGATCGCACGTGCCCTCGCTGCGGAGGAAAATGCCTCTAAATACGAAGTTCTGCCCTTTTACATCCAAAAAAACGGCTGCTGGCTGTCGGGAACATTACCTCAACAAGTCTTAGCCACCGGAAAACCTCTGGAAATAGAGGAACAAACAGCACAAAACGACTCTCCCGCTGGACAGTTTCCTAATTTTAATGCTGTAGATGTTTGGTTCCCTGTTTTGCACGGACCAAACGGTGAAGACGGTACGGTGCAAGGATTGCTGAAATTATTGCAAGTTCCTTTTGTCGGTTCCGGCGTTTTAGGTTCAGCGCTGGGAATGGATAAAATTGCGATGAAAATGGCTTTTGCTCAGGCTGGTTTGCCGCAGGTAAAATATGTCGCTGTCAACCGTTCCGAAATCTGGTCTAATCCTTGCGTTTTCCCCAAACTGTGCGACAAAATTGAAGCAAGTTTGGGCTATCCTTGCTTTGTCAAACCTGCGAATTTGGGTTCGTCTGTGGGAATTTCTAAAGCTCGATCGCGCGCTGAATTAGAAGCAGCTCTCGACAGCGCCGCCAGCTACGACAGGCGGATAATTGTCGAAGCGGGTGTGGTTGCTAGAGAATTAGAATGTGCAGTTTTGGGTAACGATAATCCCCAAGCTTCAACGGTGGGAGAAATTACTTTTCAAAGCGATTTCTACGACTACGAAACTAAATATACCCAGGGACAAGCCGACTGCTCAATCCCGGCAAAAGTCAGCGGTGCGATCGTCTCGCAAATCCAAGAAATGGCAGTGCAAGCATTTTTGGCTATAGACGCGGCAGGTTTAGCGCGAGTAGACTTTTTCTACATTGAATCAACCGGAGAAGTTTTGATTAACGAAATCAACACTTTCCCCGGCTTTACAGCTACCAGTATGTATCCGCAAATGTGGGCAGCGGACGGCATTTCTTTCCCTGAATTAGTAGACCGTTTAATTCAATTATCTCTCGAACGGCACGGGGAAAAAGGTTGAATGGCGAGTTGTAAACCGCTGCCGTGCCAACCGAAAATAAAATATTTTCGCAGGTAATATATCCATACCAGCGGAAACGATATAACATAGTTGTGGCAGGCACTGCCTGCCAGCAACCCGATTTCCGCTGCTAGTCGAGCAACTGGGAATTTTAAGCAGTCGGGTGTAAATAAATGCACTATAAGATGGTTAACGGAGAAGGGCGAATAGCAGTGTCAATCTCACACCTTGAATCTCAAATTTTAACTCGGTTAACTTAGATGAGACGTTTCACTCAACTGCCGCAGTGGTGGACTTACGGACTGGTATTTCCCCTAGCGGTACTCAACTGCTGGTTAGCCCTCCTAGTCTTTGAATATTTTCGCGCCCTGATTACAGTTTTGGTAGTGGCTACAGTGCTGTCTTTTTTGCTAGATTATCCAGTGCGCTTTCTGCACAGATACGGCTTGAAGCGCGATCGAGCAGTTTTGTCGGTATTGTTTTTGACTTTACTGCTATTGGTGGTTTTAGGTCTCACTCTGGCCCCGATTCTCCTAAACCAAATCACTGATCTCGCCACCCGACTGCCGACTTGGATAGTTTCTGGAACAGAACAGATTGAAGCATTCCACAATTGGGCGGAAAATCGAAATCTCCGCATTGATGTTAGCGGTTTGACAACCCAATTGAGCGATCGACTTTCATTTCAATTGCAGTCTCTCACTGGCGAAATTCTCAGATTTGGTTTGGGTGCTGCAGACAGTCTGTTGAATTTCCTCCTCACAATAGTCGTGACATTCTACTTGCTCTTGCACGGCGATCGCGTATGGGAAGGATTGTTTAAATGGTTTCCCTCCAAGCTGAGCCTTCAATTGCGAGAGTTGCTGGCGCGAAGCTTCCACAACTACTTCGTCGGGCAAGCAACTTTGGCGGGTTTGATGGGACTGTCTATCACTGTTGCTTTTTTAATTATGCGAGTTCCCTTCGGACTTCTGTTCGGTTTGGGTGTGGGTGTAATGACTATGATTCCCTTCGGGGCACCTTTCAGTATTTGCATTGTCAGTTTGCTGATCACATTAAACAATTTTTGGCTCGGCGTCACAGTTTTAGCTGTCGCTACAGTAATTGAGCAAATAATTGAAAGCGGGGTTGCTCCTCGGTTATTAGGCGGTTTTATCGGTCTCAATCCTGTGTGGATTTTAGTAGCGCTGCTGGTGGGGGTTAAGGTAGCGGGAGTAGCAGGTTTGTTAGTTGCTGTGCCGATGGCTGGTTTTATTAAGAATACTGTTGATATTTTGGAAAGTTCGAGGAACAAGTCGAGGAAAATCGATTCGCTTAGTTCCATTGAACCTCTGGAGGAATAAAATTATTCCAGAGGTTCAAATTTTAGATTTGAAGAGAGTTTTTGCAGGCTATTTTGACTTAGGTTTAGTTGGTACTTTAGCTTGAGGCTTTACAGGTTTTTTACTTCCTGCTTTAGGGTGAGGCTTTCCGGTTCTTTAGCTGCTATCCTTCCTGGATGCAGGTGGGGTCAAAAATCCCGTTTCTACGTTAACGTCGATCGCTCACAACGAAGATTTTGCGTATAATCCTGGTTTTTTTGAGTGCAAGATTGTTGTTGACTTCGGATATCAATCCTGTGAAAAGTTCGCGGGAAATGCGGAATATGCGAGCTGGCTAGCGTAGTTTGTATTATCGCACTCAAGCGGCAATTCGCCAGTGCAGACCCAGTTAGATCGCACTCAAAAGCTGGAATCCACAAACAATTTGCCTGCGACTGTCCGGTTTCTACCCCACCTTGTAGGGTAAACCACACCAGTCAAGCAGATATCACAAATGCTTGAATTAAAATTAAAGAGTCTTTAGTTCTAACTTAATTCCAGTAAGTGCTAAAAATGCAAAACCCTAATTATAACTCTCGCTCTAACTCCCACCAAATCAATACTATGTCAACCAAAAATATGCCTACTGCAACTGTGCGTTCTCGCCGTTTTTCGTTGCCGAAAAAACTGGCTTTTTTATCCCTTGTTTTGCTCGGCTCCACCGCAACTGTTGGGTGCAACGCCCTAACTTCTCAAGTTCCTGGAAGTTCTAACGCCATCAAAGCTGAACCGGCAAATGCAGCGCCAATCTCAGCATTGCCTGCAAATATACTGCCCTCTCAAGACTCTAATTTTGTGACTCAAGTTGTGCAGGAAGTCGGCCCGGCAGTGGTGCGGATCAATTCGTCTCGCACGGTGCCGAACCAAGTTCCAGATGAGATACCCGAGCAATTCCGCCGCTTCTTCGGTTCAGAATCTCCCATTCAACCGGGAAATCGGGTAGAACGGGGATCGGGCTCGGGTTTTGTTTTTGGTTCCGATGGCCGCATTTTGACTAACGCTCACGTTGTTGATGGCGCGGATACGGTGACGGTAAAACTGAAGGATGGCCGCGAATTTGTCGGCAAAGTTTTAGGCGTAGATACAGTTACTGATGTGGCTGTTGTTAAAATTGAAGCTAACAATTTGCCTGTGGTGAATTTGGGTAAATCTGAAGAGTTACAGCCGGGAGAATGGGCGATCGCGATCGGCAATCCCCTCGGTTTGGACAATACTGTGACTGTGGGAATTATTAGCGCTACAGGCCGTTCTAGCGCCGATGTCGGCGTTCCCGACAAGCGCGTCAGCTTTATTCAAACCGACGCTGCGATCAATCCCGGCAATTCAGGCGGCCCGCTGCTGAACCAGCGCGGTCAAGTTATCGGTATGAATACGGCGATTATTCAAGGCGCTCAAGGATTGGGTTTTGCGATTCCGATCGATCGAGCACAACAAATTGCCAACCAATTAGTAACAGCAGGAAAAGCCGAACATCCTTATCTCGGCGTTCGGATGTTGAGCATTACTCCCGAAATCAAGGCAGAATTCAATAAAAATCCCAACCCCAAATTGAGGCTGACTGAAGATAAAGGCGTGTTAGTTCTGGGAATTGGCAAAAATTCTCCGGCGGCACAAGCTGGAGTTCGCGTTGCCGATGTGATCAAGAAAATCAATGGTGCAGAAGTCAGCGATGCTGGCAGCGTACAGCAAATTGTCGAGAAAAGTACAGTGGGCAGCGAGCTGCAGCTTGAATTGAGCCGCGGCGGACAACCTGTTACTGTGGCGGTGAAAGCGGGTGCTTTTCCAGCGGATCAGCAGCAGTAGAATTGTTGATTGAAACTTAGATCTTGCACGCAGAAGCAAGAGTCCGGCAGGGGCTAAAACCCCTGCTTCAAAGTGAAAGTCCTCTTGCATAGGACTGATACTAAATTATTGTGAATAAATAAGGAGTAATTATTAGTCGGTTTTAACCGGCTTTTGCTGTGAGACGGATTTAAACCTCCGGCGGGATGTCGGGGGTAGTCGTTCTAGTAAGTTACCATAATTTATAGGGGTTATTAAGAGGTAGAAAAATGGCTAACATTAATCGGAGGCGTACTGAAAATATTAACGGTAACTTTTATGTAGACAGTACCTGCATTGACTGTGATACTTGTCGGTGGATGGCACCTGAAGTATTTGGTCAAGCGGGAGAACAGTCTGCGGTTTACCACCAGCCAACTAATGAAACTGAAGAAATGCGATCGCTCGCGGCTCTTTTGTCTTGTCCCACAAGTTCGATCGGCACTGTTGAAAAACCCACAAGAATTAAAGAAGTTCAGAAAAATTTGCCCGCCCTCGTAGCAGAAAATGTCTATCACTGCGGCTACCACTCAGAGAAATCCTACGCCGCAGCCAGCTATTTAATTGTCCGTCCAGAAGGAAACATTTTAGTTGATTCTCCCCGTTTTGTGCCGCCGCTCGTCAAAAACATAGAAGCAATGGGCGGCATTCGCTATCTGTACTTAACTCACCGCGACGATGTGGCAGATCATCAACAATACCACGATCATTTTGGGTGCGATCGCATTCTCCACGCTGACGAAATTAACGCTGGTACTCGCAGTGTAGAAATTCAACTGTCTGGTAGCGAACCGCATCAAATCGCAGATGATTTGTTGATTATTTCTGTACCCGGTCACACGAAAGGTCACACAGTTTTGCTTTACAATAACAAGTTTTTGTTCACCGGCGATCATCTTGCTTGGTCGGAAAGTTTGCAGCAGCTAGTTGGCTTTCGGGAAGTCTGTTGGTATTCTTGGCCGGAACAAATCAAATCTATGCAAAATTTGGCTAATTACTCGTTTGAATGGGTGTTGCCGGGACACGGCCGCAGGTATAATGCCGATCGAGAAACAATGCACGAGCAAATGCAACAGTGTATTGCTTGGATGGTCGATGCTTAATAGTTTAAACCCCCTTTTATACTAGGCGGTTGAAACCAATCCTACACACACTTTCGCCGCCAACCACGAAAAAGAAGTCATCGCCGCTGTTGGAAGAATAGACTAACCAGTTGTAGCGATTGGTGTGATTAGCCCCCCAGCGTTCTAGCGGAATTGGCAACTATTTGGCGAGGGCGGGTTCTAGTGCATAATCGTTCATACCGTAGATGTCGGGGCTTATCGGATGCCGATCGGCTTTAACGTCTACAGATAAGGTGGGATTGGCTGTTTGGGCGATCGGCGTTTTGAGGTAAGCTGCTGTTGCTACCACCCCCAAAGCAGCCAAAACACCTAAAAATAATAGGATAATCCAACGCGGTTTATTTTCGTGAGCCAGTCACAAAAATCGTCTTTTCATTTTTTATTTTACCTAAAAAATTTTAGATTATGGTATTACATTATTTTCAGCGCGTTTATCTAGGTTAATCAGCAGTTCTACATTTAACTTTAACTTTTGGGGCGGGCTAGAAGCCCAACCCCTACTCCCCACAATAGTATGTGTGTAAGATGCCCATTGTGCACCCAGAGAGACTTATTTAACCTTGACTGTAAGCCTCCATTGGTAAACAAGAACAGACAAAATTACGATCGCCAAACGCATTATCTATCCGGCCCACCGCCGGCCAAAACTTATGTTCGCGAGTCCAAGGTGCCGGATAAGCCGCTTGCGCGCGAGTATAAGGACGATTCCAATCATCAACCATTAGAGATTCTGCGGTGTGCGGCGCATTTTTCAAGACGTTATTTTGTGCGTCAACATTGCCTTTTTCTATCTCCGCAATTTCCGCTCGAATCGCAATCATCGCATCGCAAAAACGGTCTAATTCCTGCTTCGATTCGCTTTCGGTAGGTTCCACCATTACCGTACCAGCAACCGGCCAAGAAACCGTCGGCGCGTGATAGCCGTAATCCATCAACCGTTTAGCGATATCTTCGACTTCAATAGCCGCAGATTTTTTGAGCGATCGCAAATCTAGAATACACTCGTGCGCCACTAAACCGGCTTTCCCTTTGTACAAGACCGGATAATAAGATTGTAACCGTTTGGCCATGTAATTAGCATTAAGAATTGCTACTTTTGTTGCCTCAGTTAAACCGAATCCTCCCATCATCCGAATGTACATCCAAGAAATAGTCAAAATGCTAGCACTTCCCCAAGGCGCTGCGGAAACAGCACCAACTGATATTTGTTGACTGTTGACTGTTGACTGTTGACTATTAAGAATAGAATGACTGGGCAAAAATTCTACTAAATGAGACATTACCCCAATCGGTCCCATTCCCGGCCCGCCGCCGCCGTGGGGAATACAGAAAGTTTTGTGCAAATTTAAGTGACAAACATCAGCACCAAAATCACCGGGGCGGCACAAACCAACTTGAGCATTCATATTTGCGCCGTCCATATAAACTTGTCCGCCGCAGTTGTGGACAATCTCGCAAATCTCTTTAATTTCTTCCTCAAAAACGCCGTGAGTTGATGGATATGTTACCATCAACGCCGCTAGTTCATTTTTGTGTTTCTCGGCTTTTTTATGTAAATCCGCAACATCAATATTGCCCTGAGAATCGCACTCGACAGCAACTACTTTCATCCCCGCCATCACCGCGCTAGCCGGATTTGTACCGTGGGCGGACTGGGGAATCAAACAGATATTTCGGTGAGATTCGCCTCGGTGTTCGTGGTATTGACGAATAACTAACAAGCCCGCGTATTCGCCTTGGGAACCAGCGTTTGGCTGCAAAGAAATTCCCGCGAAACCGGTGATTTCTGCCAGCCACTGTTCTAGTTGCACGAACATCATTTGATAGCCGCGAGTTTGATCGCGGGGTGCAAAAGGATGTATCTTGCCAAATTCCGCCCAAGTCACCGGCATCATCTCTGCTGTTGCATTCAATTTCATTGTGCAAGAACCCAAGGGAATCATCGATGTATTTAGCGATAAATCCTTGGCTTCTAGACGGTGCAAATAGCGCAAAAGTTCAGTTTCTGAATGGTAGCTGTTGAAAACTGGATGTGCGAGATAGCTGCTGGTGCGATCGCAAAAATCTGGTAAGGTCAAATAGGAACTTAAGGCGTCTGCATCCACTGCAATGTTGAGAGAATTCTGCCCGTCTGCCCTGATATAATCCTTATCCTGGGCAAAAATTTTCCACAACTCTTGCACATCTTCAACGGTGACAGTTTCATCTAAACTAATTCCTACTGTCGAGTTATCGAAAACTCGGATATTAATTTTCCGAACTTTAGCAGCTTCTAGAATTTCTGACAGCGGTTTTTCTCCCAATTCTACTCTCAAAGTATCGAAGAAATGTTGAGAACCAATTTTATATCCGAAACTTCTTAAACCGGATGCCAAAAGGGCAGTTAAATTCCATACTTTCTCAGCAATGTCATTCAGTCCAGACGGGCCGTGATAAACAGCATACATACTCGCCATCACTGCCAGCAAAACTTGAGCAGTACAAATATTGCTGGTTGCTTTTTCGCGGCGGATGTGCTGTTCGCGAGTTTGCAAGGCCAAACGCAAAGCAGATTTGCCGTTGGCATCTTTAGAAACGCCGACAATTCTCCCCGGAACTTGCCGTTTAAACTCTTCTCGTGTGGCGAAATAGGCTGCGTGGGGCCCTCCGAATCCCATCGGCACTCCGAAGCGCTGAGTGCTTCCTACGGCTATATCCGCGCCGAATTCGCCGGGGGGTGTGAGCAAGCAAAGGCTCAAAATGTCGGCTGCGACTGTGACTAATGCGCCGACTTCGTGTGCCGATCGAATAAAATCGCTATAGTCGTAAATTGCGCCGTCTGTGGCGGGGTATTGCAGGAGAGCGCCGAAGATTGTACGATCGAACTCAAAGCTTTGATGGTCGCCGACAATTACCTCAATTCCTAGTGGCTTAGCGCGAGTTTGCACCACTTCCACAGTTTGAGGGTGGCAATCTTGGGAAACAAAAAACGCTTTTCCCTTATTTTTGCTCATGCCGTAACTCACCGCCATCGCTTCCGCCGCCGCAGTCCCTTCATCCAGCAAAGAAGCGTTGGCAATTTCCAAACCCGTGAGGTCAATTATCATGGTTTGGAAGTTCAGTAAAGCTTCCAATCGTCCTTGAGCAATTTCGGCTTGATAGGGAGTGTAAGCTGTATACCAGCCGGGATTTTCTAGGATATTCCGCTGGATGACCGGGGGTGTGATGCAATCGTGATATCCAGTGCCGATGTACGATCGAAATACCTGATTTTTTGCAGCAATTTCTTTCAATTCTGCCAAAGCGCTGTACTCGCTTTGCGCTGCGGGAAGTTGTAATGGTTGAGAAATGCGAATCGCCGCTGGAACCGTTTTGTCAATCAACTCATCGAGGCTGGAAATGCCCAAAACATTGAGCATTTGCTGGATTTCGCTGGGTGTCGGGCCAATGTGCCGGCCAGCAAAACCATTGATGCAGGAAAGGTTTTGCTGCTGACTGGGTTCAAGTTGAGGGCTGTAGAGTACCAAGGCGGATTCTCCTGAATAGACTTTTGCTTCTTTGTTTGTAACATTTTGCTAAGAAAACCAGGAAGATTTTCTGCGTCTATCCAAGTCCGACAGGGGTTGAAACCCCTGTCTCATAGCTAAAGTCGTCGGTCGGCGACTGTAGATTAAGCTGCACTTATCGCAACTCCCCCCGCAACAGCTTGGTATTTCAGTCGTCTTTAGACGACTTGTGCTAAAAGCCCCGTGGGTTTCAACCCCTGGCGGATTGTGGAATTATCAACGAACCCTATGCCCTATGCCCCATGCCCTATGCCCTATTCCCTATTCCCTATTCCCCTTCCACCATTTTGCGATACTCCGGGGCCGAGAAAGCGTCATCTGCGTCGCTGGTGTTGTCAACGCGCACTTTCAGCAGCCACCCAGCGCCATAGGGGTCTTCCGCCAAATTTTCGGGAGACTCTATAATGTCATCATTGCGTTCTACGACTGTACCGGTAACTGGCGCTTTCAAGTCTTCAACCGCTTTCACTGACTCGACTGTACCGAAAGCTTCGCCCTTTTCCAACCCTGCACCGACTTCTGGCAAATCTAGAAACACGATATCGCCGAGTTGGTCAACTGCAAAGGCACTAATGCCGATGGTGGCAATTTCGCCTTCGAGTCGGATGTATTCGTGGGTGTCTAGGTATTTCAAGTCATCGGGGTATGTTAGTGCCATGTCTTTTCTCGCAATAAAAAAGTATTAGTTAAATCTTATTCAACTATGAGCCTTTAGTAATGACTAAATGGAACAGAAAAAATATTAAACGTTTGCTTTTTGGAGAATTTTCTGTCAAACGACTGATGCGCTCTATAATTTTTATTTACGCATTTTTATGTTTTTACGGTTTCTTTTTTTCAGAACGGCTAATTTTTCAACCTCCCCCATCTAGTCAGAGTGATAGCAGGGAAGTTATCAAAGTTAGCTCAGCTAATGGCGTGAAAATTTCTACTGTTCATTTTCCTAACCCGCAAGCTAAATATACCATACTTTACAGTCACGGAAATGCGGAAGACTTGGACGGCATTTTGTGGCTACTCAGAGAGATTCGAGATAGCGGGTTTGCTGTGTTTGCCTATGATTATCAAGGTTACGGCACGAGTCAGGGAAAGCCTTCTGAGTATAATAATTATCGTGATATTGAGGCTGCTTACAATTATTTAACGCAACAGTTGGGAGTACCTGCAAACCAAGTTATTCTTTACGGGCGTTCTGTGGGGGGTGGGCCGGCAATTGATTTGGCTTCGCGGCAAAAAGTCGGCGGTTTGGTGGTTGAAAGTGCCTTTGTTTCGGCTTTTCGCGTGTTGACGCGGATTCCGATTTTACCCTTTGATAAGTTTGTGAATATTGATAAGATTGGCAAAGTTCGATCGCCTGTTTTGGTGATTCATGGTAAGGCTGATGAGGTTGTGCATTTTTGGCATGGAGAGCAGTTGTTTGCCACCGCCAACGAGCCGAAAGTGAATTTTTGGGTTGATGGAGCCGGTCATAATGATTTGATGGATGTGGCGGGCGATCGCTATGCTGCAACTTTGCGACAATTTGCTAAGCTAGTAGATGAGTCTTCTTGACCAATACGAGCAACGCGCTAGAAGCTTGTTCCACAACAACACATACACTTACACTTTATTGTGAACCGTTGCTCTGAGCAACGCCCCTGAATTAAGGTTTACCTACTTAAGTTAACTGGGGCGGTTTGGCGATCGATAAAATGGTTTTTTCACTACACTAGCGGGATAGTTTTTACCGCGAATCTCGATTTCTAATTGCTGACCGATTTTCGCTAATTTTGCGGGAACAAATGCGAGGGCTACTGGCCGATTCAAAGTAGGCGATAATGTACCGCTAGTAACTTCTCCTACTGTTTCACCTTCAAATATTACCGGATAGCCGTGGCGTGCAATGTGCCGCCCCTGCATTTCTAACCCTACCAACCGCTTTGATACTCCACTCGCTTTCTGCTGTTCCAAAACTTCGCGACCAATAAAATCGCCTTTGGTGTCGAGGTGAACAACCCAACCCAATCCAGCCTCTAAAGGCGTGATATTGTCGTCGATATCTTGACCGTAAAGAGCCATTGCTGCTTCTAAACGCAAGGTATCTCTCGCACCCAAACCGCAGGGTACAACGCCAGCATCTAACAATTTTTGCCATAGTTCTTTTCCTACTTCGGCATCCACCATGATTTCAAACCCATCTTCGCCGGTGTAACCAGTTCTCGCGATAAAACTCGGCTGTCCCAACAGGTTTGTTTCTAAGTGACCAAATGCCTTAATTGGTGCGAGGTTGTCTTCCACAAAAGGCTGGAGATAGTTAACAGCCTCTGGCCCTTGAATAGCAATTAAAACTTTATCTTCGGAGAGGTCTGTAAAACTGAGTTCGCTCAATTCTAAGTGAGTGGTGATCCATGCTTTGTCTGCGATGCGAGTGGCGGCATTGACAATGATTACTGCACGTTCTTCGCTAGTGATAGGGTCTGGTTCTTGGCAGTAGAAAATAATGTCGTCTAAGATGCAGCCTTTGGCATTTAGCAAGACTGTATATTGAGCTTGACCGGGTTGCAAGCGGCTCAAGTCTGAGGGTACTAAGGGTTGAAGTTTTTCTATTACTTGTTTCCCTCTCAAACCAAATTTTCCCATGTGGGAAATGTCGAACATTCCTGCTTGCTGGCGTACTGCTTGGTGTTCGCTGCTGATGCCTCCGTACTGCACCGCCATCTCCCACCCGGAAAAGGGTACCATTCGGCCTTTGAGTTCTAATGATAGGTCGTACAGAGGCGTGCGGGCAAGTTGGCTCGGACTCTCTGGATTGCTGGGTTCAGTTGACTTTGCCACAGGTAGCGCTTTGGTTGCGGGTAGACTGTTTTGATTTTACGGGAAAATTGGTTGTCGCGGTGTGTGGCGCGATCGAATTTAACGACACGGCAATGCTGTTTCCCTACGACTAAGTACACGCCGATGAGGACACGGCAGTGTCGTTTCCCTAGTAAAAATACACGAGTAATTTATCCCTAATCTTGATTTATGGAGAATAGCGGGCTCGAACCGCTGACCCCTACAATGCCATTGTAGTGCTCTACCAACTGAGCTAATTCCCCTTTCTTTTCGCGCTCTCAATCATGCCTTAACTGACCAATATTTGTCAAGCTTTTTGGGGAAATTAGTTTTGAGCCTTCGGCTGGCAAGGCTTTCGGCTTTTTTTCCACAAAACTCTCCTCGCTTCTGGACAATGGTCAATCGCCTACTATCATTTAGTAAGTGTGTTGGGATATTTCGGTTAAATGGCTCAAACAAGACCCCATGAGGAAGTAGACGACTAGCAGAGCGGCGGCTGAGACCGCAACTAGGGTGCCGGCTAGCATTAGTGAAAATTCCCGTTGCGCGATCGCCTCTTGCATCAAGTGCAAAGACCAGGCAACGAGGGCAACGTCAATTATTAAAATAGAAACCAGCATAAGTTACGATTTGTAACAGCTTACCTATTGTAACAAAACTTTTCGCTCCGTGCAGATCAGCTCAGGCGTATTTAACTTTTGCTGTAAAACCCGAAGGGAGCAGCGGAAAGCGAGTGAGAAAAAATGATAGCTTTTGTTGATAATTACAATATGCAAAGTAAATGAGAGCTAGCTCAGCTTTAGAGGTGGCGTTTTTGACTCTTGAGCGAGGGATTAAGAGCGGGATAGCTGCGCTTTACACGCTTTTTTGAGGGGGTAGGGTGCGATCGCTCAAGAGTCAAACCCTTACTTTCATAGCTTTAGCCTTTACCGACTTGTTGTGATTCCAAATTTTCCACTATTTGAGCAATCAGTGGACGATAAATAGTGTTATCTAAGTGTTCCTTGTAGCACTCCTTATAATTCCCACTATTACAGCGTATTCCAGGTTTATGAAGTACACCCCAGAAACCGGGTTTCTTGACAGTTCTCGCATCCTTACTGCTTCTGTTCAAAAAACCCGGTTGATCGCGATCTACATCTACATGGAATATGCTGTATTTTTCGTGACGCCAAGCAATTTACGGGATTGTCTGATTGTCAAGCTCGTCATTTACCACGGCTTGATTTCCATTTTAATGCCAGTCTTATTGCCTTAAATTGAGTCAAATATCAACTCTATAGTTATCACTCATCTGCCAAGTCGTTTGTGTTTTCAATCTGTTCTTATAAACGACTGAAATTCACTAAAAACTTACTTTCTACCTTTACTGAAAAGTTAAATTTAGACCCGGATTTGATTTAAAATCATCCTAATCTTCCTTCAATCTTATCTTATGACATCATGTCCGGTCGAGCGACCGCGATTCTTGTAGGGGCCCGTGAGCCAACCATACCTGCCAATAATTGACTATCTCAAAAACCCGCCCCGACGGAGACATTATGGTTAATATATCGGACATGATATGATACTTTAGCTGCTAAAAAACTGTCCTGAGTATTGGTATATCACACCTCATTTTTATGATGAATGCTATACCACAAAGCCTGTTCCGCCGAAGTCCCAAGATTCACTTAACTCATAAAATTTCAACTCTCATAAACCTCGCCATTTTTGCGAGTAAAAATCCAACTATTCCCGTTAGCTTTCGCAATTAGATCGTCATCGGGATATTCGGCACTATCTCCCGGAGTGCGTGAAGCGAAGCTATCCCGAAGGGAATCGCCAATTTCGAGATAAACAACATCTGCATCTGAGCGGTTGACTAAATGATGCCCATCTCCATCACCCGCCGGAAAACCCGCCACCATACCCGGTTTCAGCACTTGCTCTCCCGAATTTGTAATCAGAGTAACTTCCCCTTCCAGAACATAGATTAACTCATCTTGCCGGGTGTGCCAATGTCGGAGAGCAGAACAACTTCCCGGCGCAAGTCTCACCAAATTTACCCCAAAATTCTGCAATCCGGCAGCATCGCCCAAGCGTTTTTTAACCCTCCCCGCAACAGCAGATTGGAATTGCTGAGGGTACTTGGAACCCGTAATTTCCGGCACATCTTTAGGGTCAATAATCATATAAAAAAGCTGATAGCAGTTGTGAGTTTTCTCTTCTTTCTCTTGCTTGGCGTCCTACGGTTTATGCGCGGCTTCGCCTAACGCGCCTTCGTGGTTCGTTTTTCTGTTTTTTTTATTACAAAACACGCTTAAATTCAAGATAAATACAATTTTATAGCACTTACCAGATCCCCGCCACTCTCGCCTCTCACCTCCGACAGTTCCCCCAACTCATTAAGAATGTGTTATAAATATTGAGATTCATTAAGAAATATTGCTCAAATGCTCGTTTCCCCCTCCGGCGTCAGCAAACTCAAAGAATCTTTAAAAGAAAAAATATTCTTTGGGAATGAGCCAACCCCCGAACTCATAGCCATCTTACTGATTTACTTCGTCCAAGGCATTCTCGGACTCGCCCGCTTAGCCGTCAGCTTCTTTCTTAAAGACGAACTCGGCATGAGTCCGGCAGAAGTCTCGGCAATGCTGGGCGTCGTAGCCCTGCCTTGGATTATCAAACCCGTGTTCGGCTTCATGTCCGACGGCTTGCCGATATTCGGCTACCGCAGACGCCCTTACATCGTCCTCTCCGGGGTACTGGGAACCTTAGCATGGGTGAGCCTCGCAACAATTGTACACACACCGCTTGCAGCTACAGGCGCGATCGCCCTGAGTTCCCTCTCCCTCGCCGTCAGCGACGTAATTGCCGACTCCCTGGTAGTCGAAAGGGCCAGAAAAGAATCCGTTACCGACGCCGGTTCCCTGCAATCCTTGTCTTGGGGCGCTTCAGCCCTCGGCGGACTAATTACCGCCTACCTCAGCGGTTCCCTGCTGCAACACTTCAGCACCCACACAATATTTTTAATCACCGCATCTTTCCCGCTAATTGTATCAGCAACAGCTTGGTTAATTGCCGAAGAAAAAACCAACAAAAGAACGGACTTTGAAACGGTCAAAGACCAATTCAAACAACTACGACAAGCTGTTACCCAAAAAACAATTTGGCTGCCCACCGCCTTTCTCTTCCTCTGGCAAGCCACCCCAAGTTCAGACTCCGCCTTCTTCTTTTTCACCACCAACGAATTAGGCTTTCAACCAGAATTTCTCGGCCGAGTGCGCCTCGTTACCAGCATTGCAGCCCTCGCCGGCATCTGGCTGTTTCAACGCTTCCTCAAAACAGTTCCATTTCGAGTAATTTTTGGCTGGTCAACCGTCCTTGCGGCTGCTTTGGGCATGACTACTTTATTATTAGTAACTCATGCCAACAGAGCTTTAGGAATTGACGATCAATGGTTCAGCATCGGAGACAGCCTGATCCTGACAGTAATCGGACAAATTGCTTATATGCCGGTGCTCGTACTCTCCGCCAGATTGTGTCCCCCAGGCGTCGAAGCAACTTTATTTGCCGTGTTAATGTCAGTCACCAACTTAGCAGGACTTATTTCCCACGAAGGCGGCGCACTTTTGACCCACTTGCTAGGAATTACGGATCGCAATTTCGATAACCTCTGGCTGCTAATTGTCATCACAAACCTGTCCACACTTCTGCCCCTACCCTTCTTAAATTGGCTGCCCGCCGATAGTACAGAAAGCGCCGATCCAAATTCTCAAAAGTCTCTTCCCGTATTAGAACCAGAAATCAGCAGTTCCAAACCAGGCGGACAGCATTTCATGCCCGAATACTTTCCCGACTTAGTACCGACAGTAAGGTCACAAAGTCGCACCGCAGACAGTAAATAAAGGCAGGCACACACAGATTTTGACACGGATACACGGATGAATTTAACGGATGAATTTAACTGTGTTTCCCCATTCTCCGAATTTCCTTCTCTCTGCGCCCTCTGTGTTCTCTGCGGTTAAATCAAGAAAAGCTTATTACACCCATGCAAAACTTACAACTTTCCCCACCTCAAACAGCCGCCCAAAACCTATCATACGATCGCACAGACTGGCAGCGCGGCTACGAATCCCAACCCAACGAATCCGACTACTGGATTGACAACATAGAAGGCGAAATCCCCCCCGGCTTGCAAGGCACATTCTTTCGCAACGGGCCCGGATTATTAGATGTCAACGGCCAGCGCATCCACCATCCGTTTGACGGCGACGGGATGGTTTGTGCGATCGCAATATCCGAAGGCCGCGCCCATTTCCGCAACCGATTCGTCCGCACAGAAGGCTATCTCGCCGAACAAAAAGCCGGAAAAATCCTCCACCGAGGCGTTTTCGGCACACAAAAGCCAGGGGGCCCGCTGGCCAACATTTTTGATGTCAAAATCAAAAACATTGCCAACACCAACATCATTTATTGGGGCGACAAACTGCTAGCACTTTGGGAAGCCGCACAGCCCTACAGACTCGACCCCCGCACCCTAGAAACACTCGGCTTAGACACCCTAGACGGCGTTTTACAACCCGGTGAAGCCTTCGCCGCCCACCCCAGAATTGAAAAAGGGAAAAATGGCAAAGGAGACAGATTAGTAAACTTTTCCGTCAAGCCCGGTTTGTCGAGTACCATCACGATTTACGAATTCGACGAAAGCGGCAAACTTTTGCAGCGTCACGCCCATGCAATACCGGGTTTTGCCTTCCTGCACGACATGGTAATTACCCCGAATTACTGCATATTCTTCCAAAATCCCGTCTCATTTAATCCGCTGCTTTTCTTGTTAGGATTTCGGAGTGCATCCCAGTGCATTCAATTTTCGCCAAACAAGCCAACGCAAGCAATTTTAATTCCCCGCAACGGCACTGACGAGGTGAAGATATTAGAAACCGAACCTTGTTTTGTGTTCCACCACTGCAACGCATGGGAAGAAGGAGACGAAGTTTTTGTGGATTCAGTTTGTTACGAATCATTTCCAACTGTAGAAGCAGACGGCGATTTTCGCGAGGTTGATTTTGAGAGCATTCCAGCGGGCGAATTGTGGCGGTTTAAGTTGAATTTGCAAGACAAAACCGTACAGCATCAAGTTGTTGAAACTCGGTGCTGCGAGTTTCCAACTTTGCATCCCAAGAATGTCGGACAACCTTACCGATATCTGTATATCGGTGCTGCGGATGCTCCCACGGGAAATGCTCCTTTGCAAGCTATCCTCAAAATTGATTTCGTGACTGGTGAAAGGCAAATTTGGAGTGCCGCACCGCGTGGTTTTGCGGGGGAACCGGTGTTTGTTCCCCGTGGTTCAGGCGTCTCGCCTGAAGGTGCAACGGCTGAGGATGACGGCTGGCTGCTGGTTTTAATGTATGATGCAGCTAATCATCGATCGACCTTAGTGATTTTAGATGCTCGCGACATTACCAAAGGCCCTGTAGCGCGCTTGCATTTAAAACAGCACATTCCCTACGGCTTGCACGGCAGTTTTACATCAAATGTACTGCTTCCTATCGGTTCGTAGTTTCGCGTTGATTCGCCTGGTTCTTGCGCCGCTCGCCACAGCCCGCCGGGGGTTGAAAACCCCGGCTCACAGCGAAAGTCCTCTAAAAGAGGACTAAAACCAACATTTATTATCGCTCAAGTTTCTTCAGTCGGTTTTAACCGACTTTAGCTATGAGCCAGGGGTTTAAACCCCTGGCGGACTGCGGGAAATACTAACAACATTTTAACACATAAAAATCCCTATTAAATGCAAAGTATCAACAAAGTTAATCTCAAAAAAATACTTATTTTAATTTGCAGTCTGGTCGTAATCTTTGCAATTATCTTATCTATTTACTCTCACAATGCTAACGCCCAAGAGCCTTACAATCCATCTCCAGAAAGCGCTGTAGCGTCGAAAGGCTTGGTTGAGGTAAAAATGACATTAATTGCCGTTGACCCCATTAAAAACGAATTAGAAGCCCGCTTGCAGTTTGAACTCAAAGGTATTTATAAAAAAGGGCCAACTTACCCGGCTCAAGACTTGTTAATGACAGTTAACGGCGCAAATGTACCGGATTCGGAAATTACCTTTAAAGAAGGCAAACCGATGATTGTCCCTGCATTGAAGTTTAACTTAGTCAAAGGGAAAATTAACAATTACCCGTTTGACACCCACATTGCTAAAGTAGCTATTTCGATCGACCCGCTGCCTTCGATTGGGAAAAAGTTTGCTCCCTTTGAACTGAATCCCGTACCTCTGGAATTTAATTTCCATGCCGATGTTCCCGGTTTCGACATCAGTTATAAGCCGATGGAAGAGAATTCATCTATCTTTATTTATATCGATGTTTCTGCAACTCGATCGCTCCCGGTGAAGTTCTTTGCCTTAGTGATTATTGTGATCATGTGGGTGCTGTCAATTATGGCGCTTTTGCTAGCATTAAAAGTGATGAAATCGGGTAAGTTACCGGAAGTAGGAATGCTGAGTTGGACGGGTGTAATGCTATTTGCTTTTCCCGCTATTCGCAATGCTCAACCTGGGGTGCCTCCGGTGGGAACTGCCAGTGATTTTCTGTCGTTTTTTTGGACAGAAATTATAGTTGTGGTGGCGTTGGTGATTATCGGTAGTTGTTGGTTAAAGCGGTATCATCCGCCGATTGAATGATTTGAGATTTTAGATGTTATATTGGAATAATTCACCCGCGACATAAATCAGGGGGCTTGTAGCTTTGATACTTTCAATTAACACCCCAAAGTCAACTGTTAACTAAAATCAAAGATTCAATTTTTGACTTCCAAATTCTCAATATCCTTTGCGGGTACGCCCAAACCGCGCAAGATAGTAAAAGCTATAATTCGATATCCCGATTGATTTGGGTGCACTCCATCTGCAGCCAACAAATTCAGAGTTTTGCCCGCGTGCTTTTGATACGTGGCGATAACTTCCCGACAAGGCGCATTCAAATCGATAAACAAGCACTGATTCTCTAACGCAATTTCTCGCATCGCGGCAATATACTCTTGCAACCTACGATTTTCTGGGCCGTCGAGAATTTCGCCGATAGGAGTAGGAGAAAGCAGTACAACTCGAATTCCTGCGGCTTTTGCCGCCAGCACCATTTGAGTTATTTTCTCCCGATATTCTGCCAGTGGCACTCCCGTGGGCAACTTGCCTTGCGGATAAAATCGCAGGTTTTGGAAGTCAAAGAAAGCGTGCCAAACGTCGTTGACTCCGACATTAATCATCACTAAATCTGGCTTTTGGTCGATCGCATCTTTCTGGAAGCGCGCTTGCATATCAGTCGCCTTGTTACCGGAGATTCCGGCGTTGACGATTTCGATTTGGCGATCGGGATAAAGGGCATTGAGATAGCGTTGCAGCAGCCAAACGTAACCTCCGGGGTATTTCCCACCCTCGGTGATGCTGTCGCCCACTATCACAATTTTGCGATTGCCGGCGAGCACGTTTTGGATTTCTGGTGGCGGCGTTGCTTGGGATACAGATTCTTTAAACACTGGAATTAAGGAGTGAAGAAGGTTGAAGGCAATAACAGCAGCAATTACGGCGATGGGAAGTCTGATTAAAACTTGCCTCAGCCGGGGTTTGGGACGGGGCGATTCCCTTCGGGATAGCTTCGCTTGACGCGCATTGGGATACACTACGCAGTTTTTTACTAAAAGTCTAACTATTTATCTCTGCAATAATATTATCCATTTCAGGGGTTTTTGTCACTTCTTTCAATAACTCAGTCCTGGACTAACAAAAACCTGGTTTGGACGCAACATCCGAAGTTATAAGCCTTAAGGCATAAACCTGGTTGTTGACCCCGCCTGCGTAAGTTGTACAGGTGAAAATACTGAGGTTTTTGTCGCCCTCATCTATCCGTGTAATTGCCATCACAAAAAAGTTCGCCAAATGTCACATAATTTCTGCTACTTACAGCACAACTTTAGAAGGGGATCGCGGTTTATAATATAGATAACTAGAAAAAAAGGTTTTCAAGCGAGGTTAAAGCAATGGTAGCAAATTCAAATTTTTTATATCCTCAAAATCGTTATTACGGTGAAGTAAAGCCAGAGAATTTAGTATTTAATGCGAATTTACAAGAGTTTTCTCAGCGAGTGGGTTACATCAGTTCCTTGACATCTAACGGTAAAATCTCTGTGGAACAGGCATTTACTCAGATCCAAACACTCTGGGAACAGGTGGAAAAGTCGAAAAAGCAGTTGGGAATTGGCGAACATCCATTTTCAGCTTGAATAATTAGCGCTTGGCTTGGAAGTTGAGTTACACGCCATTGATGCCGATCGATTAATCGAGAGCTTAAGATCAAAAAGTAGCTAGTGGCGATCGACCTTTTTGCCTATGAGTTCCGATTTAGTACCTCTCCTTCCCAAAGTATCCGTCGGCCGCCGCGCCGCGGCCCTCTGCATCGACGGAATCGCAGTTTGGCTACCCAGTTTGCTTCTGGGTACTAATGCGATCGTCCAAATCATATTTTTTGTTTTGCTGTGGCTGATCATGCGCGTAGCCATCGTCAGGAAAAACCAAGGCCAAAGTCTCGGGCGCTGGGCATTGGACATGAAAATTGTCGATCCCAGATTCCAACGGACTCCCGGAGTGCAAAAACTGTGCAAGCGCGAGGCATTGCTGGGCTTTTGCGCGGCCTTAGCCTTCGCAGGTATAGGTGGACTCACATCTACCAACGCCGCCGTCTTGCTGCTGATGCTGCCCCTGGCGATCGACTGTAGCGTAGCCCTCACCTCCGCCGAAAGGTTTCCCCAAGCTTTCCACGATCGCATCGGCGGGACGATCGTAGTTGGAACCCGCCGTGGCTACTCCCTCGACATCAAAGTTAGAAGATTGCTTGACCAAGTGCAGAGCAATGTGAGAAGATAATAAATTGTGTTTAAATTAGTCGAAATTTATTTAGAATTATGGCTAAAGGCGTCCGCATCATAATTACTCTAGAGTGTACTGAGTGCCGTACAAACGTAAGCAAACGCTCAAAAGGCGTGTCTCGGTACACCACCACCAAGAACCGTCGCAACACGACGGCGCGGCTGGAACTCAAAAAGTTCTGCCCCCATTGCAACAGCCACACTGCCCACAAAGAGATCAAGTAGCGATTAGTCATTAGTCCTTAGTCATCAGTCATCAGTTGTTGGCAATTGATATTGATCGGCGAAAAGCAGATAATTAACCAATGCTTTCCTGACGGCTAGCAACTAACGGCTAATAACTAAAAACTCACAATCAACAGTCAACAAACAACAGTCAACAAACAACAAACCATGACTTACTTTCGCCGGCGCGTTTCGCCCATCAAACCAGGAGACCCGATCGACTACAAAGATGTAGATTTGCTCAAAAAATACGTCACAGAACGCGGTAAAATTTTGCCCCGCCGGATTACAGGTTTGACTGCAAAACAGCAGCGAGACCTGACCAGAAGCATCAAAAGAGCAAGAATTGTAGCTTTGATGCCCTTCGTAAACCAAGAAGGTTAACAGGATTTGGGATTTTGGGTTTTAGATTTTGGACTGGGATAAGACTTGCGCGAAAACAACGTCTTTCTGCCATTAAGAGTGCAGCAAGAATGCAGCGAAACCATCGCGAAATAGAGTTGAGAGTCGCGGCGGCGCAAGTTTTAATCCAAAGTCAAAAGTTAAAAATAAAGGAAGAAAAGAACAACTTTTTAGATTTTAACTTTCACAATTGACCAGAAAAATTGCCAAGATCCAAAATCTAAAATCGCAAGCTCGAAACTCGATAAGTGGCCACGGTAAAAATCCAAAATCTCAAATATAAAGCTGGCAAGTGGAGAAGGGAACGTTAGTAGAATTTAGAGTGCACGGCGACCGCCGTCTGGCAGTTGCCGATCGCCCCGATGGCAAGAAAAACTGGGTGGTGGTAGACGAAAACAGTCAACCGCACAGCATACCGCCCAAACAAATCAGCTACGAAGTAGTCGGAGAAACTTACAAACCCTCCGACATTCCCAAATTTCTCAAAGAAGTAGAAGCATACTCAGATCCGTCGAGTTTGGAAGTCGCTTGGGAACTCCTAGTCGGTGACGGAGAAACAGCCGATCCCGAATCCCTGGCAATACTGCTATTTTCGGAGAGTAGTGCGGCCCAGTGTTACGCGGCCTACTGTTTGCTATCGACAGACAAACTGTATTTCAAACAAAAGGGCGATCGCTACGAACCGCGATCGGCCGCCCAAGTAGCCGAAATCAAACACCAGCAAGAAGTAGAACAGCAGCGACACCAAGAATCCCAAGGATTTTGGGATCGAGTCAAACAGCGGCTGGCAGGGGAAAATGTAGATTGGGAAAATAGCGATCGAACTCGCCTCGACGCCCTAGAACGCTTTGCCCTCCTCGGAGAAGAAGCAACGCACCGCACCCCAGCCTTAGAAACTTTAGCCAGCTTACAACGGTCCGAAAACCCCGAAGCAGCATTTGGCCTCCTAGTCGAGCTCGGCCTCTGGAGTACCCACGAAAACCTGTTTTTGCGGCGAAGCCAAATTCCCCTACAATTCTCCGCAAAGGTATTAGAAGTGGCCCAACGCTGCCTAGAAAATCCCCCAACCGACTCCGACACAAATCGTCTCGATTTAACTCACCTCAAGGTTTACACGATCGACGACGAAAGCACCACCGAAATCGACGACGGCCTCAGCTTAGAATTCCTCGAAAACGGCCAGCAGCGAATCTGGATACACATCGCCGATCCCACCCGCTTGCTTTCCCCCGGAGACGAACTCGACCTCGAAGCCAGAAAGCGCACCACTACGGTTTACCTGCCCACGGGAATGATCTCCATGTTTCCCCCAGCTTTGGCAACCGGGCCGATGAGTTTAATTCAAGGCAAAGAGTGCAGCGCCCTCAGCTTCAGCGTCACCTTAGACGAAATCGGCGCGGCTCAAGATTACAGCATCCACATCAGCACCATAAAACCCACCTACCGCTTGACCTACGATGACGTAGACGAAATGCTGGAGTTGGGAATCGAAGCAGAACCGGAAATAGCAGCGATCGCCTCTGCGGCAAAACTGCGGCAAAAATGGCGGGAAGCCCAAGGCGCAATCAGCATTTTCATGCCCGAATCCGTCATCAAAGTCAACGGCGACGACATCAAAATTCACGTCATCGACGACTCCACAGCCCGGATGCTAGTAGCCGAAATGATGATTTTAGCCGGGGAACTAGCCGCGCGCTACGGTCAAGCTCACAGCCTGCCCATACCCTACCGCTATCAGGCACAGCCCGAACTCCCTCCCGATGAAGAACTGCTGGCGGTGCCTGCAGGCCCCGCCCGCGCTTGCGCCGTGCGCCGCTGTATGCCCCGCAGCGAAATGGGCCTCACCCCCGGACGCCACGCCGGCTTGGGCTTGGAATTATACACTCAAGTTACTTCCCCGATCCGCCGCTATACCGACTTGCTGACTCACTTCCAAATCAAAGCCCACCTGCGGGGCGAACCACTACCTTTTTCCGCTGAAGAAATACAGGACATTGTGATGTGTCTCGGCACCGCAGTTAAAGAAGCATCCACCGTCGAACGCCAAACAAACCGCTATTGGGGATTGGAATATTTGCGGCGCAACCCCGATGAAGTTTGGGAAGCTTTAATGCTGCGCTGGCTGAGGGAAGACAGCAATCTCGGATTGATTTTATTGGAAGATTTGGGTTTAGAATTGGCAATGCGATTTGGTCGATCGGTCGCAATAGGCGATCGGCTAGAAGTCAAAGTCACTCACTGCGATCCGCGATCGGATGTCATTAACTTCCAAGAAATGATATTTGAAGCCGCACAATAGGATTTTAGATTTTAGATTTTAGATTTGGGATTGCAAAAATCTGTGTTGAAGGCTGAAACTGAGGATAAATCACCTTTTTAGTCGAGTTTCCCATCTCCTCGCATCCCCTTTGTCAAGGGCAGGGGGGTAAAAAAGATGATGGGTTCATATCTAGTCCTGTAAAATAATCGTAATTCTTGTGTGGGCGGGTTTACCCCCAAGTTGTAATATAAGCCAGAAATCCCGTAAACTCGCCCCGACGAAAATATTGGGGTCGATCGACTCGACATAATATCCGATCCAAGACGGGTAATACTTTTGACGTTAAATTGACACGGCTTGCTATCTCCTCTCTTCCTCCGTGTCCTCTGCGTCCTCTGCGGTTAATAAAAAAACTTCAGCGTCATAAAAATTGGAAAATTTTACCGCAGCCTAGTAATCTAAAATCTAAAATCTAAAATTTAAAATAGCCAAATGCCCAATTCAATTAGCCAAGTTCAGCCGCCGCTGGAATTCATACCTCCAGCCTACAACCCGCTAGTGGTGCAAGGTTGTAAGCAAATTTTCCCGTGGTGGCTGCGATTTCGGACGAGTATCAGCCACGTTCAAGCCGAAAACGTCGAAACCCTCGCCGAACTATTCCACCAATTTCAAAATCAGAAAGTTCGCTTCTTGCTAGCCTTCCGCCACCCCAACTCAGACGATCCCTACTGTTTGGGACAACTAATTTGGAAACTCGTTCCCCAGGCAGCCCGCGCCAAAGGCATTCCCCTGCAATTCCCGGTACATTCCCACTTTATCTACGATCGTGGCATTCCCCTGTGGGCCGGTGCGGGAGTCGGCTGGTTGTATTCCCAACTCGGCGGCACTCCGATTGTTCGCGGCAAGATCGATCGTGCCGGATTGCGATCGGCCCGCAATTTATTTGCCAACAGCCAATTCCCGATCGCCGCAGCCCCAGAAGGCGCTACCAACGGTCACAATGAAATAGTTAGCCCCCTGGAACCGGGAATTGCTCAAATGGGCTTCTGGTGCGTTGAAGATTTGCTGAAAGCCGGACGCACTGAAAAAGTTTTAATTGTGCCGATCGGCATTCAATACCGCTATGTCAATCCACCTTGGCAACCCCTAGAAAAACTTTTAACTCAATTAGAAATTGATTGCGGACTGCCACCCTTAGAACGCACCGATATCGCTAATTTAGAGACTGCAAATCCCGATTCTGAAAATCACAATCACAAATTCCAATATCTGCGCCTGATTCGACTGGGCAGCCATTTGCTAGCAGTAATGGAAGAGTTTTACGGCCGTTTTTATCATAAAAATTTACAGCCAGAAACATCTATTTTAACATCATTATCCCTCCCCAACAAAACAGGAAATGATTCTGGCAATGAAGTAATGATGGCTCGACTGAAAGCCCTGTTAGACGTGGGCTTGCAAGTAGCAGAAGAATATTTTAACTTAAAGCCCAAAGGCAGTTTAATAGACCGCTGCCGCCGTGTGGAACAAGCAGGCTGGGAGTATATTTATCGAGAAGATATCAAAGATATTGCAGCACTTTCTCCCTTAGAAAGAGGATTAGCCGATCGCCTCGCTGAAGAAGCAAGTCTCCGGATGTGGCACATGAGACTTGTAGAAAGTTTCGTGTCCGTGACAGGCAGGTATGTCGCAGAACAACTGACAGCAGAACGTTTGGCAGAAACAACTTTACTGCTGTGGGACGTACTAGCTCGCATCAAAGGGGGAAATCCTTTCGGCAGACCGAAGTTGGGCAAACAGCAGGTACAAATGACCGTGGGCGAACCCATATCAGTGAGCGATCGTTGGGATCGATATCAAACCAGCCGCAGGTTAGCAGTTGCCGAACTCACTCAAGACTTGCAATCAGCTTTAGAAGCAATGATTAAATCTTAATTACTCAGATAAGGAAGAGCTTCAAGGGAAGAAGGAATATATATTTTTCTTCACTACCTTTTTTTGTGGTGAATTATAAACAGATTGTTATAGACTTTTGGAATAGGTCTAATGAACCGCAAACGCTCGCTCGACAATGAACCAATAAAAATTAGCGATGACTAACAAACCTATCGATTTGTCTACTAACTCAATTAAAGTAAAACTGCTGAATAATTTAGCGCAGGAATTGCTCACACCGCTCACTTCTGTCCTCGGCATGGCAAGCGTGTTGAAACAAGAAATTTATGGCCCCTTAACGAGCAAGCAAAAAGAATATATTGACGTGATCCAAGACAGCAGCCGCTCTTTGCGATCGCTAGTTGAAGAAATTTTGGAACTGGCAGAACTAGATGATTCCGCTTTCACCTTGAAGCGAACCGCAGTCGATATAGAAACTTTGTGCCAGCAGGTTGTGACAATCCTGTCGTCGGTGGCAAGTAGACGAGAGCAAGAAATTAATTTGTCGATGGGGCCCGGGTCGCGCATCTGGTTGATAGATAAAGATAAGGTTCAGCAAATGCTGCACCACTTAATTTTTAGCATTATTCAATCTGCTGGGGCAGGCAGCGTGATTCGAGTCCACGTTTCTCGGAAAGAAGACGGTATCAACATCGGAGTTTGGGTTTTTCATCCTTGGTTAGGGGAAAGTTTGCCCCATGCTAAACTCTACTCCGACTACTTGTTGAAGGTCGGATCGGGTAGCGCTTCGCCATCGAACTCCGAAACCGACTCCCCCGGACTCGAAGCGCAAGTCCCGACAAAGGGTTCGCAGCGATTAACGCTGGCGTTTTCTGAGTTGGCGGCTTTGGTGGCACAGAATGCAGAGGATACCGCACCGGTGTTAGCTGGTTACGGGGCGCGGGAACGCTTGGGGCTGCTGCTTTGCTGCCAATTGGTGGAAATTCAAGGCGGTCAACTTTCAATTCAAGGAACCCCGGAATCTGGATATCGCTACCTGCTCTGGCTGCCCTGCACAAATGCTACGGAATTGTTGGAAGGCTAAAGAAGGAAGAAGGAAGAAGGAAGAAGGAAGAAGGAAGAGGGAAGAAGGAAGAGGGAAGAAGGAAGAGGGAAGAAGGAAGAAGGAAGAAGCAGTGTACTGGACGTAAGTGCTGAAAGAAGGAAGAAAAATAACTCAACTTTTTTCAATTATCAATTCTTCATTACCAATTCCCGATTACCAATTCTCGATTACCAATTCCCGATTAGCGATTAGCGATTCCCAATTACCAATTCCCAATTCCCAATTACCGATTACCAAGTACAAATCTAAAATAGCAATGAATTCAGTTTGGCAACAGTTAACTCTGGCAAATTTGCCGCTCTCTCAGTGGCAAAGTAAAAGTTATTTATTCAATTTGGCGATCGGCTCTTTACGCAGTTGGCGGCAGAGTAGCTGGCTGATGCAGTGGGCAGAACCCTTGGGTTTTGTTTTGCTGGCCTTGACTTTCGGTTTGGCGCCGTTTGTAAACAATGCCTTGGTGGGGGTGTTGATGGCGGCTAGCGCTGCGTTTTGGGTGCTGCTGACTGTTTCGGACGATCGCGAGATCCCCTTCACGCCGATTCACTTGCTGGTACTTCTGTACTGGGGCATTGCCACCGTCGCAACGGCGATGTCGCCGGTGAAAGTCGCCGCTGCTACTGGTTGGAGCAAGCTAACGCTGTATTTGCTGTTTTTTGCGCTGATGGCTCGGATATTGCGATCGCCCCGTTGGCGATCGTGGTTAATTGCCGTATTTTTGAACGTCTCTTTAATTGTCAGTTTCTACGGCGTGCGGCAGTGGATTGACAAAGTGCCGCCCTTAGCTACTTGGAACGATCCGACTTCTACTCAAGCCAATGTCACGCGAGTTTACAGCTTTCTGGGAAATCCTAACTTGCTGGGTTCCTATTTACTGCCGGCCATTGCATTGAGCGCCGCCGCACTTTTTGTGTGGAAAGGATGGGGAACAAAAATTTTAGCATTGACCATGCTGGTGGTGAATTGCGCGTGTTTGCGCTACACGGACAGCCGGGGTGCTTGGATCGGTTTTGTGGCTCTACTTGTGGTATTTTTAGTGCTGCTGTGGTACTGGTACAGCCCTTTGATGCCTCGGTTCTGGCGGACTTGGGCTCTGCCGTTAGGGTTAGGAGGTTTGGCGGGAACCTTAATTTTGGGAGTGGCTTTAGTGGAGCCTCTGCGCGATCGAGTTTCGAGTATGTTTATCGGCCGAGGTGACAGCAGCAACAATTTTCGGATTAATGTTTGGACGGCCGTGATTGACATGATTCGCGATCGACCAATTCTCGGCATTGGGCCGGGAAACACTGCTTTTAATAAAGTTTATCCGCTTTATATGAAGCCGAAATTCACTGCTTTGAGCGCTTATTCCGTGCTGCTGGAAATTGCGGTGGAAACCGGTTTTATCGGTTTAATGTCTTTCCTTTGGCTGATGACTGTTACCGTCAATCAAGGTTTGTTGCAGATAAAAAATCTGCGGGATTCACAATTTAAAATCTCTAGTTTAGAGGAAGAATCCGGCAATCCCAAATCTCAAATCCAAAATCTCAAATCGAATCAGGGGTTTTGGTTGATTGGGGCGATCGCAACTTTAGCCGGCATGATGGCCCACGGTTTTGTCGATACAGTTTGGTACAGGCCCGAAGTTAATATGCTTTGGTGGTTGATGGTGGCGATTATTGCTAGTTTTTACAGAAACTCGGATCAGCAGCCGCAAGATTCAGCTTTGACCGAGGGCGAGTAGATAGAATTGCTGGCGGGGTTTTATCCCCGCCCGGTGTGGATTCCAGCACTAGCCGATACAGCAATGATTAAGAGTTATATTAGTGCAAAAAAAGAATGCAGCTTTATGCAAGCTGCAAACCATTATCGCCATAAGTTATTTCCAATTCTTCAATTATTAATCTCAAATCTCAAATGCTATAAGGTGCGGACGTGGCACCCTGCATACTACTACATACTACATACCTGTTGCTGTAAAGTGGTGATGGTACACTCTACAAAATTTATTGAAAATAACTCTTATGCTTCGCTCTCTGAAGGCATGATGAATCTGGGACACGGATATTTTCCACCATCTCTATCTCTGCACCGCCGCCTCCTCGCTTGATTGGAGTCGAACGGCGTTTCGACTGATTCATTAACTGTAATTTTAAGAGTCGAAGGAGTTGGCAGTGCTGTTGAGGCTTGACTTAGCTTCAGCACCGTTATAATTGCCAGTATGGTTGATGAAAACAAAACTGTGCGTTTCATTTATTTGTTTTTTCCTCGTTTAATCGTTGACGTGCCATCCCTATCCATATATCCTCATCGAATTCTTGAGAATCCGCATACTTTAGACAAATTTTCCACTGCGGTAGCGCTGCCTTAGTATTTTTCATTTTTTCTAGGACTTGCGCTTTTAAGCAGTAAGTTGCTGGTCCTTCACTATCAAGTTTAATCGCTTCATCCAGATGCTGCAATGCCTCTGAATATCGACCCTGTTCCAGGCGAGCCCATCCCAAGTTTTTGAGTAAAGAATATTTTACTTGATCGTCCTCAGCTAATTTCAAACCTTGCCACAGGAAGTGAACCGCAGCCGGATAGTTTTTTTGATCAACTATATATAATCGAGCCAGGTTGCTGTAAGCAGCAGGCAGACCGAGTTTTGCAGCTTGCAGATATTTTCCTCTGGCACATTGTAAATCTTGCACCTCTTCGCAAAGCCATCCTAAATTATAAAGAGCTGTTCGGCTTTTTGGATCTACCCAGAGCGCTAACTCATATGCTTGTTGAGTATCAGCGAATCGATTGGCTTTGTAGTTTTCAAAAGCCATATTATTAAAAAAAGATGCCAGTTCCGGCAACCCAATTTGCCAGCCGCCAAAGCCTACAGCTAGCATCAGCAAAAAGGCTCCCAACTTGGAGTTCTGATGCTTTTTTCCTGGCTCTTTCATAGCATTGAAAATGTTAGCTAATGGTGTCATTTTTAGCATTTTTTAACTTGAGAGTTGAGCGATATTTTTTTTCCAGATTTAATTGCCACCCTAATGGCATATAAACGAAATGACTCAGGTTTGAGCCCATTTCTTATAAGAGTTTGTCAGTCCACAGCCGAATGCTTGGGTAATGCTCCCACTACCTAGATGTATTCGAGCATAGGTTAATCATTCCTGAGACTCCACAAGCCATCCGGATATTTTCAGGAAAAAGGAAGCGGGAAGCAGGAAGAAGGTGGAACTGTTCGCCTTGTCTAAGTAATAATACTTAGCTGACGGTCAGTCGATCGACAGTATGCGACTTTATGAGGAGATACAGCGTATTCCACATTTATGAAGTTTAGGAACTTAGCCTGGGCCGTTTGCCTACCGGGAGCGAACGAGCTGGAGTTTAGTTCCTCAACATAGAATCTTCTGTAAGATGGACTCCGGTGAAATAGCTCTAATTAAGTTTGTAGTGACGATGGAAGCCCTCAAAATCCTCCCTTGAGGATTTTGAAAAAAATTATGATGAATAATGAACCGAACTCGATTTAAAATAGCCAATCATTAATGAGCAATCACCCATCATGAATCACTAATGACCGAAAACATCCAGGATACAAGCCCCCGGATTCATTCCTTCGCAGACTCAGTACCCAGAAGTAAAACACCTGTATCCGATGAAACTTGCCCCCCGAATTTATCCGTGGGGTCAAGGCTTCAATTCTTTAATCTAAAATCTAAAATCTAAAATCTAAAATCGATTGACTCCTGACTAATAAACATCTCCATAAATTAACTTTCAACCTTAGAGTAGCAAAGGTTTTAGTTTATTTTTCGGAGATGTCTAATGAGCCATGACTCATGACTCATTACTAATGACTAATGACTAATGACTAATGACTAATATTGCTTCATCGCTCTTTCCATATCCCGCTTGTCTTCGCGTTTCTTCAAATCTTCGCGCTTGTCGTACAGTTTTTTCCCTTTACCCAAACCGATATCAAGTTTTACCCAGCCGCCTTTCAAATACATTTTTAACGGCACTAAAGTCAAGCCTTTTTCTTCGACTTTGCCAATTAATTTGCGAATTTCCTGTTTGTGCATCAGCAATTTACGTGTGCGGCGGGGTTCGTGATTAAAATAGTTGCTAGCACTTCTCCAAGGCGAAATGTGAACGTTGATCAGCCACAGTTCGCCGTTCCGAACTAAGCCATATCCGTCCCGCAAATTGGCTTTTCCTTCCCGAATAGATTTGACTTCGGTTCCCTTCAACTCGATTCCCACTTGGTATGTCTCTATAATTTCATAGAGATGGCGCGCTTGTCGGTTATCGCTAACAATTTTGTATCCTGGGCTTTTTTCGCTCATTTTTACCTCCGTTAAAATTAATTATTATAACGCTAGCTTCTCTGTAGAGAAAATCGAAGCTTGACAAAACTTAAATAATCGGTCTGGACATTACCAATTTGGCTGAGCTAAGATGTCACCAACGTGAATGTCAAGCGGTATCATGCAGCGCACCAATATCACTGATTCTGCAATTCCAGATTCTGTTACTCCTGATCCTGCGGTTAATTTGGTTTTGCTGGCTCCTTTTTTGCTGGCGCTTGCTTGGTTTTGGGCCAATATCTCGGCTGTTAAGTGGCTGTTATCTTCGTTTGTAGAGATACCCACACTATATAAAATAGTAATTGGCTTTCTGATTGTAGCATTAGTAGTGCGATCGATTGGGAACTCCCTTAGCGCAGCCCGCCCCTTGTATCTTAAAAGAGTCAGGCGCTCAAACCGTAGACCGCAGGCTATAGAACCGCAGGCACGGTTGTAA
>NZ_JAUBRA010000028.1:0-76441 GCF_036701555.1 Microcoleus sp. Pol10D4 | reverse complement strand
CAAAAAGGCGTAGTTGTAAGCTCATAATTTTGTCCCGATTTGAATGTTGATGCGAACTGGGGAGGGAAATAAATTCAAGGGATTGATTTGTCGCCAGAGACTCATAGCCAGCACGAACACGCCCGCCGATGCGAGTAAGACGGCGATGAGTTGAGAGATGTCAACCCAGTCTAAAAAGCTGGTGGAATTCTGGCGGGTAAAACCACAAACAGGGAACGAACCGTCGTTAGTCCAATCTAGGGTGTCTACACTGTCTACAGCTTCTGTGTCAAGCGGTTCAGGCGTGGTGTCTACACTGTTATCGGTACTGTCTACAGTGTCTACATTCACTGTGTCAAGCGATTCCCCGTCAACGAGGTACAGTTCCAGCAGCGCTTCCCATGTAGCAGTTTTGCTGAGTTTCCCAAACTGTCTGGCGTCTTCATTGGTGAAGCCACGGTCAAAGGCGATCGCCTTAAGTTGGTCAATGCGACGGTAGCTGACAATAGGTTTAGTCATGGCAAAACCCCGTCAACTCAATCATTAAGAGTTGCGATCGTCCGTTAGGACAATCGGCTGAAAGTGGCATAATTTATAGGCTCCAAACGTTGTCGATGAACGGTTTGGGGAAGTCGTGGTTTGGCTAGCATTGCAAGTGCTCGTCAACCGCGCATCAATCTTCCTTAGTTACTCACGATTGCAGACTTACACTTCCTTGTCAACACAGGAAGTGTAAAGTTTTGTTTCGCATCTTAACCCAAGTAGCGAGTCACAAAAACAGGAATATTTAACCCATATCAGCCTCTTGCACCACGCCCGGTAAATTAATACGCTCAATATCAAAATGCAAATAGTGCTGCATAATTACCTCCGGCGAATTCCCCACAAGCTTAGCTAGCTTTTGAATAGGAAAGTCATTGTTAGCGTGGTACGAAATCATCGTGTGCCTCAGATTGTACGGAATGCGATATCGCATCTCAAGACTCTTGAGTAACGTTTTCCAAACAGTATTTAAAGCAGCTTGACTGATAGGTTTTCCCATCTCATTGGTAAAAACAAAACCTTCTCGCTGTGGAATTGACTCAAGCAAAAGTTGCAACTCTTGATTGACGGGAAAAGTTCGCACCAACTCTGTTTTAGTACCTTCTTTTGAAACAATCTTGCCACCCGAAGTCAGTACCAGAGCCTCGCAAAAAGTGATAATTCTTCTTGCAATATTGACGTTACTCCATTTGAGAGCGATTGCCTCACTGGGACGGCAACCCGTCAACCAAAGAAAGTAAACGTAATTGTAATATTGACTGTGCTTACCCTTGAACCGAGAATAGGTATCATCTCTGAGAGCATTTAGGATGCGGTAAACTTCATCAACCGCGTACACATCAATCTCTTTTTTCTCTTTTTTCTTGCCACTAATCTTGACAGACCCCAAAACATCACGATATTCAATACCCCACCTGCGAGGTATATTACCCTGCTTACTATTCCAGTCAACTGCCGCAGTTAAGTGCATGAACCGTTTTTTTGAGGTAGCAGCAGAGCGTTTTTTGTCATTAAGTATCCACTGAAGAATCTCCGACTTATCCTCCAGTCGTTTAAACGGGCATTTTTCTAGCAGTCTAGAAACATGGGTAATTTCATTGTTGATGTAAGTTTGTTCCCACGCACCGAGTGATTGGTGAAAGTCAACATACTTTTTCCACAGCAGTGAAAGTTCGTCTTTGCGAACTATACGCAGAGAAGCTTTACTGCTATTAGCCAGTAGCGGTTTTAACTCCCCAACAAAAGTTCGCAGAGACTCCAAATCAATTATTTCAGCGGCGTCAACCAGTCGCTGTATTTCCCCGTCAAGCTTGCGTGCCAACACTAGGGCCGTAAATTCATCAGAACCGAGTCCGATAGTCGATCGCCCAAATCTCTGATGCAAGCGTGCCGCGTAGTAGGTTCTGACTTGGTGTCGCTGCACCTGAAGATTGAGCCACCGAAAGTCAGAATTTGCCGCTGGGTACATACTTATCCCTCCAAACCGAGATTAATTCTACCCAGGAATGGTATATGAAAATGGTATATAAACAGCATCTATTTAAATCGAGATTCCTACACGCCTTACAGTGCAAGGGCTAGAGCCATCGAATAGGCAGACTCGAAATCTACTTTAGGGGTAACTCTAACGTGGGTTCAAATCCCACCCTCTCCGTATATCTCAGCGTCAAGCGTCAAGCGCGCACCTTATTAACCTAGGGTGCGCGCTGCGTATCATATTATTAAATTCAACTCCACAATCTCAGTAGCATGATAGCTGCTTTCATTTCGGTAAGGTAGAGGCTTAAAATCTCAAGGGAACTCTTAATTCCAAACCGGATACAAAAAAAAGGAAGAAAGTTGGTAAAGCGGGCAGTTGCAAACCCCTGTCTCAATCACGAATAAGGTGCGGGCGGAGGATGGGGGAATTAGTCTATATTCTTTATTTCCCTAGTCCATAGTCGCTAGTTCCTAGCACGAAAACCCCTAGCCTGTTACTGGTTCCCCGTACCCAGTTTCCTGTTTCTTCTAATAACGTGGGTTGTAATTGCGAGGGAGGACTAATTGCGCTAGAGCCATACTACGAACTGCTCATACCGGAATAGAAATCACAAACTCCGAACCCTGTCCCAAGGAAGAATTCACCACTAATGTACCTCCATGTTTTTCCACAACAATTTGGTGGGCTATAGACAATCCTAATCCAGTTCCTTGACCCACAGACTTGGTTGTGAATAAGTGGTTAAAGATGTTTTCCTTGACTTCGGCTGACATCCCCACTCCATTATCCTTAATGCGAATCAAAACCTGATTCTTGGATTCGCTCAGAAGAGTTTGAACCGTAATGTGATTAGGTAGAGCTTTAATTTCACTAAAAGTGCGCTCCTTATTTGACTCCTCCAGAGCGTCAATGGCATTAGCCAGCACATTCATAAATACCTGGTTTAACTGTCCGGGAAAGCATTTTACTAAAGGCAAGTTACCATAATCTCTCACAACTTCAATGGCAGGGCGGAACTCGCTGGCTTTTAAACGGTGCTTGAGAATTAGCAGAGTGCTTTCGAGTCCATCATGAATATTGAAAGAAACAGGTCGATCGCTATCTGCCCTCGAAAACGTTCTCAGACTCGTACTGATATTGCAGATGCGATCGACTCCCTCCTGCATCGAGCCAATCAATTTAGGCAAATCTTCTCGCAAATACTCCAAGTCTATATCCTCAATTTTTTCTTCAACTTTAGCTCCTGGCTTGGGAAAACTATCTTGATATACATCGATTAGCTCGAACAAATCTTGTAGGTATTCTTGAGCTGGTTGCAAGTTGCCGGCGATAAAGCCTACGGGATTGTTAATTTCGTGGGCTACACCTGCGACTAAATTTCCGAGAGCAGACATCTTCTCACCTTGTACCAACTGCAACTGCATCTGTTTGAGATTGTAAATAGACTGCTCTAGTTTTTGGGCATAATCCTGAGATTGTTGATAGAGTCGGGCGTTCTGTAAGGAAATTGCTGCTTGGGAGCACAGGATGTTGAGGATGGCGACGCGATCGCGCGTAAACGCCCCCGTTGTGAGATTATTCTCTAAATACAGAATCCCCATTACTTTGCGTTGATGGAGAATCGGAGTGCATAAAACGCTCTTGGGTTGGTTATCAATGATGTAAGGATCGCCAGCCCAGGTGGTTTGAGTGCTGGCACGATCGAATACCAAGATTTCTTTTGTACGTTTGACACGAGACTTAAAGCCAATTGACCGAACTGATAACCTGAATCAATATCTCCCACAACTCCACAAAGCAGAAAACCATAATTGGCGTAAGCAAAGGGAGAAACGGAAGCATTCCCATATTGGACGGATAATTGTACTTGTTTGCATACAGTCAAAGGCAACAGTGCAGGAGCAGCAAGGTATGCAGTAGCAAAGATACTTGATAAAAGTCTTATGGCGGCTAGTTTATAGGGTTCCCTCATTTGAGGCAGATCAATCAAATTTTCAATTCGCTTCTCGTTAAAAATTGCCGCAGTTTCGCCTAATGCCTGCCCAATATCAGACGGATTTGGCTCTGAGGGAAACTCTACACCCAACAGTTTTAAAACTTGTAGTCCCGTATTCAGCGCTTCCTGTAACTTATTTTGCGCCATACAAGCTTGCATCTGGACTTCATATACTTTCACTTTGTCCAGTAGCATTTTGGCACAGCTTTCCACGACTGATGCCAATTCTTCCATCCCGTCAAAGTCACCGCACAGATATGCAGCTTCTGCTGCTTCGGTATGCAGCCCTAATGTTAGTTCGTATTGATTTTGCCAACTATTTGCTGTCAGCAATTCTCTACCAAAATTGAAATATTCAACCGCAGCAGCATAAGCGGTAGCAGCTTTCGCTTTCTTTCCAGCAACCAGATTCAATTGTGCTAATTGCTCTTGTTCTGCTTCCTGGGTAATTAGCTCAACTCCCACATTCAAGTGGTTGAGAATATCAAAAATTCTTTCTTCTCGATCGGCTTCTGGCGTATTCTTTAATAACAGTTGACCAATTTTTAAGTGAGTAGAACGCTTTTGGTCTTCAGGAATGAGGGAATAAGCAGCTTGTTGGACGCGATCGTGTAAAAAATTATATTTTGGTAATTGATCCTGCGTAATTAGTAATTGGTCAGGTTTCTTGACCTTAGAGATTACTGATTCGCTATTTCCCTCTGCTTGATAAAACTTATAAACTTCGCTAATGGGTAAAATTAGCCCGTCTTGTAGTGCCTTCCATAAAGCCGATGCGGTTTCTTATGGCGAATTTTCATCAACAATTGCTAATGTCGCCAAATCGAACTGATTGCCAATACAAGCAGCTAACTTTAAAACTTCCTGTGTCTGGACTGGCAACTTTCGCAGTTGCTGATCGCAAGAGCGAATACCACGATAAACTAGAGTTCGATTGCCTGCGTATATTTGCTCGTTTATGTGATATCCTAGAAAAAAATTTGTGCTGTTAGTCATATCTACGTATTCCTACTGCTTCTGTCAAGTCTGAAGCTTCTGAGAGTTACTATCTACTATTTTCGCTCGCTCTGCTTTAGGATTCAGTGAATTACATTTTTATTAATATATTTGGGAGAGAGAGTTATGAAAGCAATAGTTTAAAATAATACTTGAATTGTTTATGTAAGAGCTGTTTATAGTTGAGTTAATTCTAAGTAGAAGATGAAGAAGACTAAGGCTGATTGAACGCCAGCCGTTGATAGAATAATTTAAGAGGCTAACCAGGTACTTAAGAGTATTTTTAAAACCGATGCTTGTATGCGATCGCCTATTAAATCTAATGTCGAGTTTAGCTCAGAATTTAATCTCATCATTACAATTCGGGCGACTCTGAATTTACAGCAGGAAGCAGAGGAAATCGAGTTTGTGCGCCCGATGGTGGATCGGTAGGGAATCATAGGTTCCAAGCTGAATTATTTGTCCAGATGCAACAACAAGCTGCCCCACTCTAATAAGTGAATTAGGCATTAAAGGTCAAAGTTCAGAAGCCGACTGTGGAATTAGCCCAAGTCAATTATATTTTGCCACTCACATACTTACCAATTACCCCTTTGATTTTTTCACTTCCAATACCTGCGCCAGTGAAACAAATTCTCCCACAAATTATGCTTAAAAGTGTTTCTGCCCAAGCGCTGCGACTCCCAAACAGCAGCAGTTTGACCATTAATTGCCGAAAAACTCGACCAAATATAAGGAAGTTCGGCGATCGCCTCAACCTTCATCCCGTGACGCACAGCCAAAGCGATCGCGTGAATCAACTCAGCAGCTTGTGGCCCCACAATACTCGCTCCCAAAAGCTCCCCGTTGCGACGCCCGACAATCTTACAAAAACCAGTTGTATCCCCGGACATTTGAGCTCTTTCAACATTCTTGAAATATTCCCGACAAACAATGAGATCGTCTCCAAAACGGCGCCTTGCTTGAGCTTCTGTCAAGCCAACCCTCGCTAACTGGGGATCAGAAAAAATCGCCCAAGGAATCCCGCGATAATCTATTTGAAACATGGGCAAAAACAAAGCATTTTTTACAGCAACTGCTGCTTCGTAATTAGCGATGTGAGGGAACGGATAACCCCCAGCAACATCGCCGATCGCGTAAATGCGGTGATTTGTTGTTTGCAGCTTTTCATTTAAAATCACCCCCCGATCGCTGCATTTAACCTTAGCCGCTTCGAGATTTAACGATGAAAAATTGTGTCCTCTACCCGCAGCCAGAAAAATCTCCTCAGCTTCGATCGCCCTTGGCCCTGCTTGAATCCACTTTTTACCCTCAATCACCCTAGCTTGAGTCACCTCAGTTGCAGTCAGAATCCGCACTCCTTCAGCTTCCATTCCAGCTTGCACCAAACCAGCAGCCTCCCGGTCTTCTTTAGCCAAAATGTGCGAACTTTTCACCACCAAAGTGACAGCAACCCCTAGCCGAGCAAAAGTCTGAGCCACTTCCACACCGCTGGGATCGGCACCAATTACAGCCAAACTTTTAGGCAACTGGGGAAGTTTTGCTAATTCCCCGACAGTTTCCGAAGTAAAAAAGCCAGCAGACGAAAGTCCTTCAATATTGGGAATCGCCGGCAAAGTTGGACAAGCTAGCAAATAACAGAGCGATCGCAATGAACGCCCACCTGCAACAAAAGCCAAATCCGGTTTCGCAACAAACTCGCCGTTGCCAAAAATAACATCAACCCCGCGAGCAGCCAAAAGGCCGAGAGAATCAATTTCTGACAAATTAGAAACAACATCATCTGCCCACTTTAGAACCCCGTCAAACCGCAATTTAAGCGGCATAGAGGAATTAGCGACTTCCCAGCGAAGTCCCAACTGCTGGCGGCTGATCTGCTGGGCAAAACGAGCAGCCTCCCTCAAAGTTTGGCTGTATCTCAAACCAAGGTCGATCGACTCTTTCCCCCCAGTCGGCAAATCTTGCGAATTACTTAGCGGTTCCACCAAAGCAACGCGGGCCGGGAAATTAGTTGCAGTCAAAGCAGCATAACGTCCGGCCGGAGTTCCACCAATAATCACTAAATCATAGTCAAGCATAAATAAAGAAGGCAGTAGTCATTAGTCATTAGTCAGTAGTCATTAGTCATTAGTCATTAGTCAGTAGTCATTAGTCATTAGTCAGTAGTCATTAGTTTATGACGATCGGCGCGCGGGGTCAGAAACCCGGTTTCTTCCTAGATACTTCGCTGCCAAATCCAAGATTTATCAGAGAAACTGGGTTTCTTGGGAAGTGCGCTCGAACGACCAATAAAATCGGTTTGTCAACTGACAACAGACAACTGTAAACGGACAACTGACTAATGACTAATGACTAATGACTAATGACTTCTTTAAGTCCAGCAATCAGCCGCAGATTGTCCGCCCTAGAGCGCACAGCCACCCGAAAAAACCGATCGCCCAACTCAGGAAAACTCAAACAATCCCGAATCAAAATCCGGTGTCGTTCCAACAGACTTTTTTGAATCGAAGAAACCGACATCGACGCCTTAACCAACAAGAAATTAGCCGCCCCGGCAAAAGGCTGCAAACCTGGCAAATTAGCCAAACCCTCAAATAGCTCTCGGCGAGCAACAGGCAGCCAATCCCAAGTTTGCCGCTCAAAAACAGTATCTCGCACCACAGCAGCAGCAGCAGCAGCAGCCAAAGCATTCACAGGCCAAGGATCGCGCAGTAACTGCCAGCGGCGCAGAATATCGGGATGGGCGATCGCGCAGCCCAACCGCAGTCCCGGCAGAGAATAGAATTTAGTGAGCGATCGTAAAATCACCAAATTCGGAAACTCCTCAACAGCATCGATCAAAGTTTCCTGCTCAGAAGGCGGTAGAAAGTCCATAAAGGCCTCATCCACCACCACCATACCGAACTGCTTCACATAAGGCAAAATCGCCTCCCTACCAAACAGCAAACCCGTAGGATTGTGCGGGTTGTTCAGGAGCAAACCTCGTCGATGATCGGCATCGAGAGCAAGAGGAACCGGGAGACGGAGAGTAGGGGAGACAAGGGAACGGTTAGAAACCGAAAAATCATCCGTTCCTAACCGGCTTCCAGCCTCTGCGTCCAACGATTCGAGTTCCAAAGGACATTTCAGCACCTGCGCGCCGAAAGCCGAAAGAGCCCGCCAGTAATCGCCAAAAGCCGGAGTCACCAAATAAGTCGCCTCCAGCTTCGACAAATCCCAAGCCGCCCAAGTCAACAATTCCGCCGAACCATTCCCCGGCAAAATCCAATCCCGGTCAACATTCAAAGCCTCCCCCAAAGCAGTCCTGAGCTCCCCATAATCCGGATCAGGGTAAGCCGTCAGACTGCTCAAGTGTGCTTGAATCGCAGCCAGGGCAGACTCAGGAGGGCCCAAAGGACTGATACTCGCAGAAAAATCGAGAATAGCAGAGGGAGGGCAGCCTGCCAGTGCGGCTGCCCAAGCTAAATTCCCACCGTGTACAGGTCTAATCAAGACTCAGTTCGCCAGTTATTCTGCGTTTTTCGGCGGTGCAACTCTGTCCTTAAACAACTTCCCTGCGGAAAATGCAGGAACTCTGGTTGCCGGGATTTCCATCTTGTCGCCAGTTTTGGGATTGCGACCCTCGCGGGCCTTGCGTTCCCGCGACTCAAACGAGCCAAAACCGACCAGCGTCACCTTGTCGCCATCGGAGACAGCTTCCATGATTGCTTCGAGGGCGGCACTCAAAACAGCATCTGCCTGTTTTTTCGTCACGCTAGCCTTTTCCGCGACTGCATCAACCAATTCACCTTTGTTCATTGCGAACTCCTTCTGGATTTGCAAAATTACGTTAAACAGAGTTAGTTCAACTATTAGCCGTGAGTTATCAACTGGATTGAGGTGTGGCTTGGGAGGTTTGGGTGGTTCCCGATTGCTCCCGTCCGCTTCCCCGAATCACAACTCCTGCTGAATACCAATTACCCTAGGATAATTGGTCAGAAAAGGAATTTTTGTTTCTAACTGCTGAAAACCCCACAGCATCTAATTTTCACTGCATTATTCTAAAGTCTTGCCGACCGTTATGGATCGGTGGAACCTTTAATTTATATGGATTTGGACAATTTTTTTAATTAATCCCAAAATTTAGGTAAAAAAATACCACCTTGGAGAGAAGATTTCTCGCCTCGGTGGATTTCAAAGCAGAAAAAAAGGAGAAATAGAAGGAATAAAATGTAATTTGTCAAGGGCTAAAGGAAAAGTCTTTTCATTCTTCCTTCTTCCTTTCCCATCTTTCTTTCCCCCGTGGGCAGGGCTGTTTCATTCTCCTGAAACCCGCCAGGGACTGAAACCCGCCAGGGACTGAAGTCCCTGTCTCATAGCTGAAGTCGTCTGAAGACGACTGAAAGAGTGATTGATAGTCTTCTTGCATAGGACTAATGAGTTCTTTAGTCCTTGGAAGCGAGGACTTTAGCTTTGAGGCAGGGGTTTCAACCCCTGTCGGACTGTCGAACTCAGGGGAAAGAGCGTGGAAAGTTGACAGCAAGGCATTTTTCCTTTGTTCCTACTGTCTCGGCTGGACGGGCTGACTGCGCTGCAACAGTTGGCGCGCGTCGGGACTAATGTTATTTTGGTAGCCAAAGTTCGATCGATCGCTATCATCCAAAATCTGCGGAGTCAGCAATACAATCAACTCCGCCCGCTGGTTGGACTTATTGGTTCTCCTGAACAGCGAACCGATAATCGGCAAATCTCCCAAAATCGGAATCTTGTTCGCTGTAGTCCGTTCTTCGTCTCGGATAATCCCCGAAACAATCAAAGTCTGACCGTCCCGCAGGCGAATTAGCCCCGATTGCAACGAACGCTCGCCCAGCAGAGTGATACTATTGGTGTTCGCGCCAGTCGAAAGGTTTTGAGTGTTGCCGGGTGTCCTGATAATCGGGTTCACCCGCAGAGAGACAAAACCATTATCGTCAATTCGATCAATCGCCACCCCCAACTGCAAACCAGCCCTGTCTTTGACAGCCGTCACCGTTTGGGTACTTGTATTTCCAGTAGTCTGCGTTTGCGACGTGATGTTAGTGATCACCTCATCAGTGATATTCACATTCGCCGTTTCTCCTTCTTGAACCACCAGAGTCGGATCAGTCAGGATTTTGGCATTCTGGCTCTGAATAGTTGCCTGCAACGCCGACAGGAATCTCCTCGGATACTGGAACGCCGGGAACAGGGCGAACTCTGCAATTCCCGAAGAGGTTGCCGATCCAGGCTCGTAATCCGTAATTCCAACTCGCGTGGGGTCATTAGTAACTGGGGCTGTCGGTCGGAGGAACACACCTTTGGCGGCGGTATCGCGACCTTGACCTGTAAGCGGCACGATACGCCGGCCGTTCGCATCGTAGAAAGGCTCCAGGTCTGCTAAAGGGTTGCCGATGATCGGCCTACCCGTCAAGCTCCCATCGAGAGCGTTTGCATTGGGCGGATTTATCCCACCAAAATTGAGACTTGCCGCCCCATTGTCATTGACAAAGAAACTGTCATTAATTCCGAAAGAGAAGCTGCTGCTAGTTCTGTTGTCTCCCAACAAGTTGATATCGATCACCTTGACGTTGACAGCGACTTGACGGCGGCGCAAATCTAGCTGGGTCAAGAAAGCCACAGCCATGTCAACTTTGCGCGGGTCGCCCACCAAAGTGATGGAATTGAGCCTCGCATCCGCCAGCACCGACAGTCCCCTCAGCAAGAGCGGCCCGGTGCCTTGGGTAGCGCCGATCGCCTTAATGTCGGGTTCCCTAATTTCCACATCCCGCGCCGCATTTCCCTGGCCCACGCTTTGAATCGTCACCCGAGTAATCGGCAGTTGACTTTCCGCGCCTTGAGCGCTCAAAAAGTTAGCTGCATCCGTAGACCGAACTTGATTGAGCCGCAGAGTCCGAATGATAATATTGCGCGAGTCGATCGGCAAGCTAGTCCCTACAAAAATCGTCCGCCCCTGGCGGTTAGCTTGCAGTCCGCTGAGCCGTAGCACGTAATTAAAGACATCTTGCACCGACTCATTTTCGATGTCCAAAGAAATCTTTGGCCCTTCATCTGAACCGGAGGCTCCCGGCTGACCAGGCACTGCGGGCTGACCCGGTTGAGCAGGGGCCCCGCCACCTGTAAAAGCAATGTTCAATCCAGCAGCGCGGGCCAGCAGAGCTAAAACGTCACGGACTGGGGCATCCCGCAGCACCAAGCGGGGGATGCGTTCTCCCGAACTCAGTTCAATATTTCCCGCGCCGGGGGCGATGTTAGACACTGCGATATCTCCCAAGGGCGGAGCAACGGCCCGCTGTTGGAAAGGTGCAGCCTGATTGCTTTGGGATTGAATTTCGCTGGGGAGGGGCGGGCGATCGTTCCTGGTAACAGTAACTTCGGGATTTGGCAGCATCACGCCTGGGGTTTGCGACGTGCGGACTTGGGGAGCCGGCGGGGGAGCTGTTTGGCTCAGCGGCAGGCCTGGAGGCGGGGGAGGTGCAGTTTGGGCAGACTGTACTGTACCACCCTGTCCGGCAACGCTAAGGACGATGCTTTGGCCTTGTCCCGGAACAATTTGTCCGTTGGGAACTCCGTTGGTGCCCGCCACCACAACGCGGATGCTGTTAGCCTCTACCTGGCTGATTTCTACTGAAGAAATGCCCGGAGCGGGGTTATCTTGACGGAAGCTGTTGCCTTGTGGCAAGCGAAGCTGGGTGTTGATAATTGTGGCTTGGTAAGTATTGCCGTTATTGATGGCGAAAACTTGCGGGCGATCGCCCTTTTCTGTTGCCAGCACAATATTTACGCCATTATTGCCTTGACTTACTTGCACTCCTGTGACTTGAGTCGGCGCTGCCCAGACGGGGGCTTGGGCGATCAGAACTCCTGCAACGCTGCATAAGAGTCCTCCACTTAACCGTAGATGCTGTTTCACGTTCTCTCCTCAACTACACTGTGTTATTTTTTGTTCGCAGTCTTTTGTCGCTAGCTGCTAAACTGACTAAAATATTCAAGGGTTCGAGCCTTTTTGAAGAAGGAAGAATTTATGCCCTTTTCGATTTTCTATTTTCGATTGGGAATAACTTATGACATCAGGGTTAGAAGCTATCGTACAGCAATCCTCGCATCATTTGTGAATTTCTTACTCCCTCCCCTTTGTAAGGGGAGGGTTGGGGTGGGGTAAAAAAAATACGACTCCTGGAAGGATTGCTATATAGTTCCATTACTTTTTGAAACTGGTATTAGAAGAAATTTGGTTTTAGAACAAATTTTTGATTGCCCTATAAAAAATATTTTTGTGGCATTCATAATTTTTTTACTTCTACCTTCAATCTTCCAATTTCAACCTTCTGCCTTCTCCTTTCTTGTGAAATAGCGAGTTGGAAACAATAGCTAATATCTATCCGCCAAACTACCGCTACTTAGCACCAGGACTCGGAGCCGGAGTTGGCGGTTTTTCTTCTTGCTTTAACGGCAGCAGGGCGTGCAAGTCAAAAGCAGTTTTAATTTTAGTTGGCGGCTGCTCTACAGGAACTATTTTCCCTTTCAAAAAATCAACTTCAATTGGCTGATTTGATGCTACCAATTCAGATTTCAAATTCCTAACTACCAACAGCGACTGCATCAACTCCAAGTTACGCATAAAATTGCGGGTTTGAGCGAAAGTGCCTTCAAACTCTACCTTAAATTTTTTGCGTCTGAGCTTGCCAGCCAGGGACGGCCCGAAGGAGGTATCTGCCAGAATATCAGGGTCTGGAGATCCCGGCGCGGCGGTTGCTGCGGCTGGGGGCATATCCGGCTCAAATTTGGTAATTTTAGCCTTGAGGTCATCTCCTTGCACGCCGGCGTTGATTCTATTAACGAGTTGGGTCATGTCAAGCAAAAGCGTGTTGGCGCTGGCGTCGCTGGCAAACATTGCCGTCACTTGGGCGCGGCGCTGTTTTGCTTCTTCTTGCTTTGCTTCTGCTTCTGCCTTTTTCTGAATTTGAGATCGCAATTGCTGTTGCGTTTGCTTGCTTTCGCTAATTTTTTGCTTGGATGCGTCGGCTTTTTGGAATTCGGGGAGTACGAACTGGTAGCCGAGGCCGCCGGCAATGAGGAGGCCGAGAACCGCGATGCCGATTGCTTGGACTTGGGGTGTCAGCTTAATGCCGAATATTTCCTGAGCCCCTGTCTCTTCTGCTTGTGCGCCGCTGGGAATAAACTGATTTGCTGTCATTGTTTTTTCACCTCTGGTTTTTGTGTTTCTAGCACTCCTTTTTCTTGAAGTGTTTCTATCCGTATTGCGAGCCCGTCTGCTTGCTTGCTTCGCAGCTCGGGGAGCAACTCGGAGGCCCCCGTCGGGCTGAGCGTCGTTTCAATTTTATATTCCACCACCGGTCGCAGTTTGGGAAGTTCTGCTGGTGCTGCGTTTTGGTTACGCACTTGTAATTGTGCGGGGTTGTTTTTTAATGTGGCCGCTATCAGTTTGGTATCGGTGTTAAGGAAGAAAGGAGAGCGCTGGACTAGCAGCATAAAGTCGTTAACTTGGGCAAAGGTACTGGCTATCCCTGAAATTTGTACTTTTGATGCCTGCTGCGGGACGACGGGCGGGGGAGCAGCAGCCGGGGGGGGGCTGGCTGGAGACGGACTCGCCCCTGGGGAGGCGGCGGGAGTTGCTGCGGGGGGTGGGGGTGCTGCTGCAACGGGGGAGGGACTTGGGTCGATTTGCTCGATTTTGTTAATTTGCACTCCCGCCGGAGTACGGGCACTGAGGTCTTGCAGCATCGCCGACCAAGGTTTAATTTGGTCGAATACTCCGGCTAATGCTTTGTATTCGGCGGTAACTTGGTCGGTTTCGGCGTTGATGGCTTTGATGGTGCTGGCTTGAGTGTTTAACAGGGCCAGTTCTGCGTCGATGGTTGCTTGTTCTTTGGCCAACTTGGTATTTTCGTTAGTCGCCCACCACCAGCCGCCCATGACTGCGGCGACGATGCCAATGGCAAACAGCGTCGCCCCATATAAGGGCAGTTGGTCTTTGGCTCCACCTGAACTTTTTTTAGCTGGGCTTTTGGCTGCAACGGGTTTGTAGTCGGGACGGTCGTTGAGAAAATTAATATCTAGGCTGTACATGGCTTCACTCGATTTTATAGCAGAAGGAAGAAGGCAGAAGGCACAAGGTAGAAGGTAGAAGGCACGAGGTAGAAGGTAGAAGGAAAAAGTGATCTACCGCTTATGTTTCAGCAATTAAGAAGGTACTAACAGTCTTGGCTGTTGCTATAGATTTAAATGGGAAATTTTAGATTTTAGACAGAACCCAAGATTGCTGGTACAAGTGAAGGATTTATTTAGGGAAGAAAGAAACAACTTTCTGGCTTCTACTGAAGGAAGGGGCTGCTTCTACCTCAGATATATTCTACCTTTTACCTTCTACCTTCTACCTCCACTATTCTACCTTCTGCTTTCTGCCTTCTTCTTTTGGAAGGGGCTTTTACCTAAAATTTTCAAATCGGTTTTTCTCTCATCTACAACTGTTAGGTCACATAACCTCCCTTAGTCCTAAACCTAGGGCGACTCCTAAACCTGCTCGCTGTTCTGGGGTAATTTCTTGGCTGATTTCTAGCCCTAGAGTTTCGATGGGATCGACTTGAGATGCGGGCAAGCTTAATCTTTGCATAAAAAATTCGTCTAGTTTGCCGATCGCAGCTCCCGGACCCGCTAGCAGCAGTTGCGCTACTTCGAGTTCTTCGCTCTGGTTGAGGTAAAAGTCTACTGAGCGGCGCAGTTCGTCTGCTAGTTCTCCCAATACTTTTATCATCGCATTTGTGCCGGGATTGGCGTCTCCCGATGCCCCCATTGTATCTGTGACTGGCAGGGTCATGCCTTGCAGTTCGCTGGTGTCTCTGGTTGGTGGCAGGTTCATGGCTTGGTTGAGGGCGGTCTGGATTTGGTAGGTGCCGATCGGGATGGTACGGTTGAACTGAGGTATGCCGTCCACTACTATAGCTAACTCGGTGCTGTCAAATTCTATGGCGGTGAGAACAGCAGCTTCTTGGGACGAAAATTGTTGCAGTTGGTCTTTGAGGGTGCGGATGAGGGCAAAACTGGTTACTTCTAGTACGTCTATAATCAGTCCGGCTTCTTTGAATGTTTCGATGTATGTGTCGGTAACTTCTCTGCGGGTTGCTACTAACACGACTTGCACTTTTTCTACTCCGTCGTCATCTACAAAAAGGCCTATTTTTTGATAGTCTACGTCGGCGTCTTCTCTGGGAAACGGCAAGTACAGTCCTGCTTCTGCGTTCATGTAATCCCGCAGTTCTTCTTCGTTGAGCTCTGCGGGAACTGGGATGAGGCGGATGACGGCTTCGCGGCCAGGAATGGCTGTGGCTACTCGCTTGGCTTTGATTTTGTTGTCCGCGAGGACGGCGCGTATTAGTTCTGCCATTCCCGGCGGATCGACTATTTGTCCTTCTTGTACATAGTCTTCTGGAACTTCTATTGAGGCTAGGATGCCTAATTTTAATGCCTGAGCTTTCTTTTCGAGCTGAATGATGTTGATGCGGTCTGGGGCTATTTCGATCCCGATTCCTGGCTGGCGTTGGGAAAGTAGACCTTTGAAAAAGTTAACCATGTGATTGGGTCGCCGATAATTGCTATTTTTTTCTTTTGTAGTTGGCCAGCCTGATTCAGCGCGGCCCGTGTTGGAGGGTTGGTTTCCAACGGCCGCAAGAGTGCTGTAATCTCGGTATCCCGCCGTAGCTACGCAGCTCCGTCTGTGTTGCGCGATCGCTAGTTCCGATTTTATGCTATCCAATTTACTTGACAATAGCTATTCTGCTGCGAATGTCAACAAATTCCAGCTCGATCGACCGAAAACCTGCCAATTCTGCACAAAAACAGACTTTCTCGCTCCTGGGTCCAGGTACAAAACTCTGTTACTGACTCGATCGCGCTTGATTCTGGCGATCTCTTTTTTGTCTAACGGTTCCCATAACTCTCAAATTTTATTCTTATGAAACGTAAATCTTGGCAACTGTTTGCTGTCTTTGGACTGGTGGGGCTGCTGCTGGCTGCGGTGGTGAGTTGCGGCAAGCCGGCTGTTAATTCCCAAGCAAAGAATACGCAGGAAATCGAGTTCTGGACTATGCAGCTTCAACCTCAGTTTACTGAGTATTTCAACAAGACGATCGCCGGTTTTGAAGCGGAAAATCCGGGGGTGAAGGTGCGCTGGGTGGACGTTCCTTGGTCGGCGATGGAAAGCAAGATTTTGGGGGCGGTTTCGGCGAAAACTGCGCCGGATGTGGTTAACCTCAATCCCGATTTTGCTTCGCTGTTGGCGGGACGCAATGCTTGGCTGGATTTGGATTCTCGAATTCCGCAGCAAGTTCGATCGACCTATCTGCCAAATATCTGGAAAGCTGGCGTACTCGACGGCAAGAGTTTTGGCATTCCTTGGTATCTCACGACTGGGGTGACAATTTACAATACGGAGTTGTTGAAGAAGGCTGGAATTGCTAAGCCTCCGGCTACTTATGCCGAGTTGGCACAGGTTGCCAAGCAGGTGAAAGAGAAGACTGGTAAGTTTGCTTTTTTTGTGACTTTTGTGCCGGAAGATTCGGCGGAGGTGCTGCAATCTTTCGTGCAGATGGGTGTGCCTTTGGTGGATGCTCAAGGCAAGGCGGCTTTTAATACTGATAAGGGCAAAGCTGTTTTTCAGTATTGGGTGGATTTGTACAAGGGCGGACTTTTGCCGCAGGATGTTTTGGTGCAGGGACATCGCAGGGCGATCGAGCTTTATCAAGCTGGGGAAACTTCTTTGTTAGCTTCCGGACCTCAGTTTTTGAAGGCGATTGCTGAGAATGCTCCGAGTATTGGTGCTGTTTCGGCTGCTGCGCCTCAAATTACGGGGGAAACCGGCAAGAAGACTGTGGCGGTGATGAATTTGGTTGTGCCCCGCGACAGCAAGCGCCCTGATGATGCTGTCAAGTTTGCTCTGTACGTTACTAATTCTCAAAATCAGTTGGCTTTTGCTAAGGCTGCTAATGTTTTGCCTTCTACGGTTGAGGCTTTGCAGGACGATTATTTTAAGAGCGTTCCGACTGATGCTGCCGCAGCCGATCGAGCTCGGGTTGTTAGTGCTTCTGGGTTGACTTCCGCCGAGCTATTGATTCCGCCTCTCAAGGATGTTAAGAAGCTGCAAAAGGCAATTTATGACAATTTGCAGGCGGCAATGTTGAATGAGAAGTCGGTAGACCAAGCTGTGGCTGATGCGGCTAAGGCTTGGGATCAAAGGTAGTTTTTTATTGAAGCTGGGGCGAGATTTTTTTTGATCTCGCCTCTTGCTTTTTTCTACAAGTTGACGTATTCTTAAATAATGGGAATTTGTGCCGCAATAGATAAGCAAATATCAGCTTTTAAGTTATTATCGAATGATGAAATTACCGCCTCTTCACAACGCAGAGTCGGAGGAAAAATCTGGATCAGTCAATCTCGACTATTTTAGAGGTAAATGTTTGTTGATAAGAACGATCGCTCATCCCAGAAACCGGGTTTTTTTATCCCGTGCGATCACATTTCTCAATTCAGCTTGATTGATGATTTGTAGGAATATAGCCTCAATTCCTCAAATATTCAGAAATTTGACTCGTGTTAAAGTCAAAGCTCAGATCGGAATAGGAGAAAATTCTTATGCCAGCTATGACACTCAAAGATTTAAACCAAGTTCAAACCCTTTTTTCCGAAGCGGGTTTAGATTACCAAATTGAACTAGAAGACGGGATAATTTCAGTTATGGGGCCATCAGACATCGTATCCAGTGAAATCAGTAGCCGTCTCATCGCCTTTCTTTTCGCTTGGATAAATCCCCGTCGCTTGGGGAGAGTCTTTGACTCCGCAGGCGGTTTCATCATGCCGGATACGAATGTCAAAGCACCGGATGTTTCTTTTGTGCGCGCCGCCCGCTTGCGCCAAAGTCCGCGTTATTTTGGAGAACTGGTCCCCGATTTGGTGGTTGAGATTAAATCTTTGAGCGATCGCATTAAGCTTATAGAAACCAAGGTTTTGAAGTTTATAGAACTGGGTGCGATCGTCGGAATTCTGCTCGATCCTGATGAAGAAACAGTGACTATTTATCGCTCTACAGGTGAACCGACTGTTTTAGGAAATGGCGATATCTTAACAGTAGCAGAACTTTTTCCCGGTTGGGAATTGTCCGTTTCGGAATTGTGGCCTCCTATCTTTACTGAGGAAGAAACACAAGGTTAAAGAAAAAAGAGCGTGAAGCGAAGCTATCCCGTTCCCCGCAGGGGTTCCCGAAGGGTAGGGAATCGCCCACTCTACTTATCGAGCTTTTCCTTCATCGCGATCGCACTTCCAAATATTCATCAGCGGTGGAGATAAACGCTAATGAACTTGTCCAGCTAGCTCAATCGGTGAATCTTGATACGTCAATCGATAGGCAGCACTTTCTTCCAGCAATTGTCGAATAAAATGGGGGCTGTGAGCGTTAATTGAATGTAACAGATTTCTATACAAGCGGCAGGCAACCTCATCATTCAAAATGCGACTGTGGAGTATTCTTGTCCAATCCGAGGCAACAACAATTAGTTGTGGGATGACACGAATAAATGCTTGTAACTGCTGTTCCATTTCAAAAGATTCTAAAAAATGAATTAGGCTAAACATGACCTCCGGCTGTTGGCAGCGATCGTCTAAAATCAGATGTAAATCAGGTAAATGTTCACTCTCAGGATGCTTGGCGAATTCCGCTAAAGCATTTTCAAAAGCTGTTACTTCTTCAGTCGATCGCATTAATTTATTAGCGGCCAAAATGGTAATCCAGCTATTTTCATTCATCAGCTATTTACTCCCTTTTCAAAAACGCCCAACCAAGCTAACTTATTTGACTGGATAACTTGCTGTAAGCTACGCCTAATTTGTGGCGTGTAAAGTCCCTGACGGCGATAAATTGCTCGCGCATCGCTAATTTCTTTAGCTAGTGCTTCCCTTGGTAACAAGCTGAGATTCGGAGATTGTCCGTAAGAGATAGTCTGGCGATGACGACCTCCTTTACCGGGCAAAGGGTGTTCCATCATTATAGCAATACCCATTTCTCTGCTGTAACCAAGAACCTTTGCTGCCATGAATCCATTAGAAGGAATGTGATGTGGTGTCAGATTATCGCCTCTTCGTCCAGCTTTAAGCAGGTCTCCGTAACATCCAACTGCGCCTTCCCCTGGGAGAAGTCTGTTTGTATAATTAGCTATTTCTATTCTCCTATTCGCTGCTAACGGACATGATCTTACGACAAGAAACCCAGTGTCTATGAAGCACCTATTACCAGTTTACCCGAACAATTCATCTTAAGGCAGAATGCGTTTAAGCTTGGGATTGTTGTTGTTGCAGAAAATAGCCGACGAGATAAAGGGAACCGCAAAGGATTGTTAGGTTGTCACCTGTAACAGCAGCATCTAAAGCTGTTGTTAAGTCGGGGAAGGCTTGACAGAGAGTTAATTCGGGACAGATAATTTGAGCTAGGGCGGCTAATTCTGCGGGGGATGATGAGTTTTGATCGGGTACGGGTACTAGGTAAAGCCGATCGCCCTTTTTGAGTAATGCTTTCAAAATATCATCGCAGTCTTTAGTCGCAAGAATGCCGATTACCCAGCTAATCGGTGACGGGTGATTGTTCAGGCGATCGACATATTCACGCAGGGCGATCGCGGCGGCGGGGTTGTGCGCGCCATCAATTAATATATTGCGGTTTTTCCAAGTTGTCTGCTGGAGTCTTCCGGGCCATTGGGTTTTGGCGATACCGTTTTCAATGGCGGTTGGGGAAATTTGCCATCCTTGGTTTTGGAGAATTTGCAAAGTTGCGATCGCAATTGCTGAATTCATTAGTTGAATTTTTCCCAGCAGCGGCAATTGATATTTTATTTTAACCGCATTTTGATTTAACTGATATTCTGCGAATCCTTGTCCTAAATCTATTGCTGGTTTTACCCAAGTTGCCGGACAGTCTAATTCTTGAATGCGTTTTTCTACTACTATTCTAGCTGATTCTGGCAATTCTCCGATAACTGCCGGACATTTTTCTTTAAGAATTCCCGCTTTTTCCCCAGCAATATCGGCGACGGTGGGGCCGAGTATTTGCCAGTGTTCAAGACTGATAGAAGTAATGACGCTCGCGAGAGGTTTTTCGCAAACGTTAGTCGCGTCTAATCTACCGCCCAATCCAGTTTCTATGACTGCGATGTCTGTTTTTTGTTCGGCGAAATACAGCCAAGCTGCTGCGGTGATTATTTCAAATTGAGTGGGAGTTTCGGTGTTGTTTTCGGTAGCGGCGACAACTCGTTCTAGACACTGTTGCAATTCTGTTGGGGAAATCGGTTTTTGGTTGATGCAAATTCTTTCTGTCCAATCGATTAGGTGCGGGGATGTGTAGCGTCCAACTCGATAGCCTGCTTCTGTTAGTACGGAAGAGAGATAAGCGCAAACGGAACCTTTGCCATTGGTGCCGGCAATGTGGATAATGGGTACTTGTTGGTGGGGGTTGTCTAGTTTTTGGAGAAGTTGGTGAATTCTTTCTAAGCCGAGATGGACGCCGAAATGTTGGTAGGATTGGAGGATGGATTCTGCATTCATTGAGGATGATAAGTTCTGTTTGTGTGTGAATTATATTTTTTTATTAACCGCAGAGGGCGCAGAGGGCGCAGAGTGAGAGAAGAAAGAGATAGATATCTAAGAAAAGAGAGGTTTATAATTGATTTAGTGTATTTGTTGCGGATGAAAAAAGGTGGCTTTAGATATTATCTCTCTGTTTTCTGGTTGTGGGGGGTTGGATTTGGGTTTTCGGTTCGCTGGCTTTAATGCGGTTTGGGCGAATGAATATGATAAGTCTATTTGGGATACCTACGAGTTTAATCATCCTGAAACTATTTTAGATCGCAGAGATATCAGAAAAATCAAATCTGATGAAATTCCCAAATGTATTGGGATAATTGGCGGGCCTCCTTGTCAAAGTTGGAGTGAAGCCGGGGCGAAACGGGGGATTGATGACAGTCGGGGTCAACTTTTTTGGGAGTATATCAGAATTGTGCGGGACAAGCAGCCTCTGTTTTTTTTAGCTGAGAATGTTAGCGGTATTTTGGCTGGCAGAAACAAGGATGCTTTCAATTATATATTATCGCAGTTTGAGGACATCGGATATCGGGTTTCGTACAAGTTGTTGAATGCTAGACATTTTGGTGTTCCGCAAGATAGGCAAAGGGTGATTGTTGTTGGCTATCGGGAAACTCTGGGTTTTGGTTTTGAGTTTCCCGAACCTGGAATCGAGGTTTTGACGCTGAAAGATGCGATTTTTGATTTGCAGGCGATCGCCCCTATGTCAGTTAAGGGTAAATTAGATAATTATCACGATTATGTCAAAAATCACGAATGTGCGGATTTGGGGTTTTCGAGCATTTATATGTCGCGCAATCGAGTTAGAAGTTGGTCAGAACCTTCTTTTACAATTCAGGCAAGTGGCAGACACGCACCTCTCCATCCTCAAGCTAGTAAAATGATTTTGGTTGGTAAAGACAAACGCATTTTTGACGCCAATTCGCCTCAGCCTTACCGTCGGCTTTCTGTGCGAGAGTGCGCGAGAGTTCAGACTTTTCCAGATGATTTTATTTTTAAGTACAAGTATATTGCTGATGGATACAAAATGGTCGGCAATGCTGTTCCTGTGAATTTGGCTAGAGTTTTGGCAAGTAAGATTTGTGCGGATATTGTCATAGGGCATTAGTGTCAAATTAAGCAGGCCATCTACCAGTCGCCAGGGAATGAATTCCACGGGGCTTGCGAAAGTCCTCGCTATGAAGACTAATCTCAAATCCGTTGACATCAGAATTATTCATCTCTCTCTTCTCCTCCTCTGTGTCCTCTGTGTCCTCTGTGGTTTCATCATTCCGAATTATCTGTCATTGAAACTTGGTTAACTGACCGAGATTGTGCTGAATCGCATTTGTCCCGCGAATATGAGACAAGGGAGAACCTCCGTACAAAAAGCTATTCAAACTAACTTGATAATTTTGCTGAACAGCTAAATCCAACCACAAATTGTTAATAGCATCTCCCGGTTTGTAGTCGGGAATGTTGTGCTGATAGTAAGGAAAACTGTCTATACAAGTATTGAAAAAGTTCTTGCGCCCGCAATGCTTTAAATACTGATATCGCGGCTTAAATTCTGCCTGATTTTCCAATACTGTATATATAGTATCTGCGAGAGATTCTGGGTCAAATTTGGCGTAAAGACCCGCACCTTCGGGGAAAACTGGCGAGTTTCCTCTGGCGTATTGGTTGAATTCTTCAAAACAAATTACTGGTACGTTGCAACTCATTGCTTCGGTAATTCCCCGGTTTTTTCCTTCGAGGAGGGAACCGAGGACGAATGCTTGGGCTCGCGAATAATATGTGGGGATTTCGCTGTAGTAGTCTACTCTTGGTACTAAGTTAATGTAGTCGGAGGGATTGTCTAAAATTTCCTCGACTTGTTGCCATTCTTGTAAGGCGTACTCGTCGAGAGTTTTTAGGTTGCTAGCATCAAATTCGTGACCGGTGACTACTGTTAATTTAATCGGTTTTTGCGGATATTTTTGGCGGTAAACTTTTAAGGCTTTGGCAATAATTGGCAAATTTTTTTCTTCGGAAATTCGGGCGACGGCGAGGAGGTCGATGTCTTTTGCGGGGACGTTTCGGGGGGAAATTAAGTATTCGTTGATGAAGTCGGTGTCTTGCAGTGGTATGATTGGTTTGTGGGCGCGATCGGGATAAGTTTCGCGAAACCATTTATCCCGCTGCGGGTTTTTGTATAAGCTGGAGTAGGCGTCAGCTATGGGGGCCCAGGAGTAGGAGATTCCGGGGGAATAGGTGAAGGAGAAAAATACTGATGAAAGTTGGGGAAATAGTTTGTTTATGAGTTCGACTGCTTCGCTGAAGTAAATTCCTTTGATGAAACGCCCTTCATAAAACAGTGGGGGAAGCAAGACGTAGAAACTGACGGTATCGAAGCGGTGGGGTTGGTCTTCAAATATCTCCCAGGTAAAGGCGTCTAAGTCTTCATAAATTTCGGCGATTGGTTTGTTGATGTGGGGGTTGCGTAAATATGGTTTTTGTCGATCGTAGTTTCCGCGTACCATATAATTCTGAGTGTGAGTATCTAGCTTTTTTTATTTAACCGCAGAGGGCGCAGAGGGCGCAGAGAAGAAGAGAGATTTCACAAGTCATCCACGGGTTTTTCTAATGATTCATTGTCGCCAATTGTGAGGGCGAGTTGGTAGATTTGGCGGCGGGGGAGGGATGTTTGTTGCGCTAGCTGGCGGCTGGCTTGGGAACGACTTATGCCTTCTGCAATTAATGTTTGCAATTCTGCTTTGATGGCGTCTTCAGAAAATATTGGTGCGGCTGTTTGGATGCCGGCAATTAGGAGGGTAAATTCTCCCTGGGGTTCGCGATTGCTGTAAAGCTCGATCGCACTTTCTATACTACCACGCCAAAACTCTTCGTGCATTTTAGTTAACTCTCTCGCCAGCACAATCTGTCTGTCGCTTCCCAAAGTAGTTGCTAAATCTTGTAAAGTTTGCCGCAATCGGTGCGGAGATTCATATAATATTATAGTGCGGGATTCTATTTGTAAAGCTTCTAAACTCTGTTGGCGTTCTTGACCTTTCACGGGTAAGAAACCTTCAAATACAAATCTTTCTGTGGGTAATCCTGATGCAGTTATGCCAACAATGCAGGCGGTCGGGCCGGGAATCGGAATAATGTTAATATTAGCATCGGCGCAGGCTTTGACTAACTCGTATCCGGGGTCAGAAATTCCCGGCATTCCGGCATCGGTGACGAGGGCGATATCTTTGCCTAAAAGCAGTTTGTCGATGAGTTCGGGGAGTCGCTGGTTTTGGTTGTGTTCGTGATAGCTGATTTGGGGAGTTTTGATTTGAAAATGGTGCAAAAGTTTGCCTGTATGGCGGGTATCTTCGGCGGCGATGAAGTCTACTTTTTGCAAGATTTTGATGGCGCGAAATGTCATGTCTTCCAGGTTGCCGATCGGGGTTCCTACGATGTAAAATGTTCCTGTGGTGGGATTTGCTTGCATTTTAAGATTGGGATTTTTTAACCGCAGATGAACGCGGATTAACGCAGATATGAAAACGGGATTATTCTTGGGATTGGCGACTTTAGATTTAGTTTATTTGGCCGGGAAGCCTCCAGGTGAAAATCAGAAAGTTGTTGCTTCTGATTGTACCATTGCTGCGGGCGGGCCGGCGGCAAATGCTGCGGTCACTTTTAGCTATTTGGGGAATGCGGCGGTATTAGCGGGCGTTTTGGGCACTCACGCGATCGCCCAATTAATTCGTGCAGACTTAGCGGAGTATAATGTCAGGATAATTGATTTGGAACCGGGGCGATCGCACTCGCCACCAGTTTCCTCGATTATTGTAACTGAAGCAACGGGCGATCGATCGGTAATTTCCATCAATGCTACGAAATCGCAAGTTGACAGTCAAACAATTAACCAGGATATTTTAACATCAGTTAGTATTGTACTGCTTGACGGACATCAAATCGCAGCCAGCAAAGAAATTGCTCAACTTGCCAAGTCAAAAAACATTCCCATTGTCCTCGACGGTGGCAGTTGGAAACCCGGATTAGAAGAAATCTTACCTTTTATTGAATGGGCGGTATGTTCGGATAACTTTCATCCACCAGACTGCGACAATTCCGAACAAGTCTTTGCTTACTTGTCAGCCGCAGGAATTCCCAATATTGCCATCACTCGCGGCGACAAATCAATTTCATACCTCAGCAATGGCAGTTACGGCACTATAGAAGTACCTCAAATTCAAGCCACAGACACTTTAGGCGCTGGCGACATCTTTCACGGGGCTTTCTGTCACTACATTTTGCAAAATAACTTTACCGATACTCTCACCGCTGCATCTAAAATCGCTTCCCATTCCTGCAAAAGCTTCGGAACCCGCGCCTGGATGAATAAGAGTTAATTTTAAATTAAAATTAACCAAACTATCCGGTTAAAACCGCTCAAAGCTAGAAAACTTGAACTGGCAACACTTGTTGAGTTAAAATCCTGACAGCAACCTCGACAAAATTTGTGAAATTCTCTCTTCTCTTCCTTCGCGCCCTTAGCGCCTTCGCGGTTCGTTAACAAAATTGCTATATTAGTAAGACAAGTTAAAGTCACACAAAAAACTCCCAAAACAACATACCTGAATCATGTCTGACACCCAACCCCTAACTATCACCCTTCCCCCTTTGCGGATTACCCTAACAGAACAGCAGCAAGTTAACCTAGAATGGCTGACACAAAATTTGCCCAATCTACTCACCCCAAGCAAACAAGAACTTCCCGACAATATGAAACAGTGGGTGGCGGCTAACAAATTATTAAATCAACCCGATGCAGAAATCATTCAAGGACTAATAAATACCGGCATAGATGCGGAAACAGCCACCGCAGAAGTTAGGGAAATATCATCTCATCCCTACTTTCAAGCAGGTAGTCAGTACGTGCAGTTATTGCAGAAATTAGAATCGCATCTCAGGATTAGCAATCAATTAGCTGCATTGTCTTCCAAGTTTGGCACAATCGAACGCAAAAGCAGCCTTTCTAGAGAGTATTTTCTCGAAAATTACTACGCCAAAAATACTCCAGTAATTATTACCAATATTATGCACAACTGGAAAGCGTTGCAGTTGTGGACGCCGGAGTATTTGCAGCAAAAATACGGCGATGCAGAGGTACAAATTCAAGCCAACCGCAACTCTGACCCGAATTACGAAATTAAGATAGAAAATCACAAAAAAATTGTTTTGTTCCGCAAATATGTAGACATGGTGGTCAAAGGTGGGCCTAGCAACGACTACTACATGGTTGCTAACAACCAAACTCTGGAAAGAGAGGAATTTAAACCCTTATTCAACGACATTGAAATTTTCCCTGAATACCTCAATCCAACGGATACAAAAGGCAGAGTTTTCTTTTGGTTTGGGCCGAAAGGCACGATTACACCGCTGCACCATGACCCAGTTAATTTAATTTTAGCTCAAGTGTCTGGTCGCAAACTAATTAAATTGATTTCTCCGCAACAAACACCTCTGCTTTATAATCACGTCGGGGTTTTCAGCAAGGTGGACGGAGAAAATCCGGATTATGACAAATACCCGCTTTACAGAGATGCGAAAATTATTGAAGTGATTTTGGAACCGGGAGAAGCTATCTTTATTCCTGTCGGTTGGTGGCATCATGTAAAATCATTGGAAGTTAGTATTTCGGTTTCTTTTACTAATTTTGTGTTTCCTAATTATTATGAATGGAAATATCCTCATATTAATTGGTAATTGCTAATGTATGGTTCCCCGGGGCGGGCACGGGGACACCGCCCCTACAGAAATCTGCGTTAATCGGCGTTCATCTGCGGTTTACAAACAAGAAATTCATGAAAACTCTCGAAGAAATCAGCGAAATTGCCCGATCGATCGCCTGGAGTGCATCAGATATCCTACAATCCTATTATCGCCAGGATTCCAACACTCCTAACCTCGACATCCAAGAGAAAAAAGATGGCCCCGTCACCGCCGCCGATGTCGCTGTCAATTCTTACATCCTAGACGAATTGCAATCGGCTTTAGGGAATGCAGAATTTGGCTATCTCAGCGAAGAAACTTACAAATCTTATTTAGAAACTAACGGTCAAATTCCCTTACCTCAAAGTTGGGTTTGGATTATTGACCCTTTGGATGGAACGCGAGATTTTATTGACAGGACAGGTGAATTTGCAGTTCACATTGCTTTAGCCTTCGAGGGAAGACCGGTATTGGCAGTTGTGGCTTGGCCCGAACAGCAAAAGATTTATTACGCGGTGCAAAATGCTGGCGCTTTTATGGAAAGTCGGGACGGTTATGCGGTCAAATTGCAGGTTTCGGCGCGAAATATACTGGCAGATTTATCTATAGTAACCAGCCGCAGTCACCGGGGCGATCGCTTTAATCAATTGTTACAAAAACTGCCTTGTCAAAATCAAATAGCTGTCGGCAGTATCGGCTGCAAAATTGCCACAATTGTCGAACAAAAAGCTGATGTTTATATTGCTCTTTCGGGAAAGTCTGCGCCTAAAGATTGGGATTTAGCTGCACCGGAATTAATTTTGACTGAAGCGGGCGGTCAATTTACTCGTTTTGACGGTTCTACTTTGCAGTATAACCGGGGAGATGTGAGTCAGTGGGGGGGATTGTTGGCGAGTAATGGTTGCTGTCACGCTGCTTTGTGCGGGCAAGCTGAGCACATTTTAGCGGGGATAGATGCGAGTTTAAAGTAAGTACGTGAAGCGAAGTTATCCCGTAGGGAATCGCCCGTAAAGATGGTAATGAATAAGTTTTAGGGGCGGGTTTACGAGATAATTGCCTAATACCAATTATCTCGTAAACCCGCCCCCACCCTTGCCCGAAAGTCCACCAAAGGTTGAAACGAACGGCCCAACCGCATCGCAGATATCTATCAAAAATCCCGTTCTTAATATTTCAGTCTAATCACACTTGCTATTGAAGTGTTTTTGTGTTATATCATCCACCTCGCGATGGCTCATCCGTAATATTACTTAATAAAATTCCCCATCTTTATCAAAACTTTAATTAAAAAAGTCTTTATAAAGAAAACTTTATATAGATTTTTAGAAAAAACAGTTATTGTTACTACAACCTTCAGAAAGTGTTTCGGGCGTAAGTCCCGAAACAGGTGAATCATTGTCTTTTTTTAGTTATTAGTAGGTGCAGTATGCCAAATTTAAATAATCAAGTTTCACCAAGTGCGATCGCCTTTATAGATCCGAAAGTAGAAAATTATCAAAGTTTAGTCGCTGGGGTAAAACCGGGTACAGAAGTAGTCGTTTTGGATGGGAACCGGGATGCGATCGACCAAATTACTCAAATTTTAGCTCTTCGTACCCATATTGACAGCATTCACATCGTTTCTCACGGTGCTCCGGGTAGCTTGCAATTGGGCGAGGGTAGCTTGAGTTTAGATGATATAGAGTGCGATCGGCATGATCTACAGCAATGGTTTTCGCCACAAACCGACTCAAGGAGCAAAAATCGACCGAATATCCTGCTGTACGGGTGCTGTGTAGCAGCAGGCGAGACAGGAAAAGCATTTGTCAAACGCTTGAGTGAGTTAACCGGGGCGTCGGTTGTAGCTTCCCAAAACCTCACGGGAAGTGTAGCCAAAGGCGGCGACTGGGAACTGGAAGTGAGAACCGGGAAAATAGAAACGCCGCTGGTATTTGAACCCGAAGTATTAGCGGGTTACGAGTACGTTTTGAACACCTTCGGTGCGGCGACAAATATTGGCGCGGGGACAAATCCCTACGGTATTGCTACGGGTGATTTTAACGTCGATGGCCAACCCGATCTAGCTGTAACAAACCAAGGATCTGACACCGTTTCTATCCTGTTAGGCAATGGCACTGGTGGCTTCGATCCTGCGCCTATTCCTACCTTGGCGGTGTCAAGTCCCACATCGATCGCGATCGGCAACTTTAACAGTGATTCTTTCCCCGACTTAGCAGTAGTAGGTAGCGGCACTGGCGGCGCCCTCTCAATTTTCTTAGGAAATGTTACGGGCGGTTTTGGCAGCCCGACTCCATATCCTACAGGAGTATCCCCTATCTCGGTTGCAGTTGGGAAGTTTAACGACGACAACTTTTCAGACGTAGCAGTAGTCAATGCAAGCCCTGGCAGTACCTCTGGTACTGTCACAATTTTGCTGGCAAATAGCAGTGGCAGCGGGGCATTAAATTTCAACACCAACTTGAGCGCGCAGTCCATTCCCGGTTTCATGACAGTGGGGGACTTTAACGGAGATACTTTTTCCGATTTAGCTGTACCGAACAGTTTCTCTAACACCATTTCTATTTTTTTAGCGAATGGCACTGGCGACTTTGCTGCAGCTACTAATTTTGCAGCAGGGACAAATCCAAATTCGATCGCCAATGGGGACTTTAACGGAGACACTTTCCTCGACTTAGCCGTAGTTAACGGTGGCTCTAACAGTGTGTCAATTCGATTAGGAAATGGCACAGGCGGCTTTGGCGCAGCCACTGATGTTAGCGCAGGGACAGGGCTGCAAGGCATTGTTGCGAATGACTTTAGCGGAGATGGCAGACTTGACTTAGCAGTAACAGGAACCAGCGGCGCTGCAATTTTAGTAGGAAACGGTACTGGCGGCTTTAGTGCTCCCATTAACTTTGCTGCGGGGACAAGTCCAAGTTCCCTTATTTCAGGCAACTTTAATGCTGACACTCTCCCGGATTTGGCCGTAGCGAACAATGGTTCAGACAACGTTTCGGTGCTGCTAAATACACCCAATACAGTGAATTTTGGTACTGCAACTTACAGCGACACAGAAGGAACAACAGACACAGTAGTTAGTATTCCCGTCACTCTCAGTGGCGGCACTCCCTTCACCGATGTAACTGTACCCATTGTCATCGACCCCAGCAGCACAGCCACCGAGAATTTAGACTACAACTTTTCCCCTACCTCGATTATATTCCCCGCTGGTGCAACAGGTTCCGCACTCACCCAAAATATTGCAGTTACTATCAAACCAGACAATCTCCCTGAAAACGCCGAAACCGCAATTCTTAACTTGGGAACAATCACCGGAGGCATTGCAGGTACAACCAAACAAACAACATTAAATATTGCAGCCAACGGTACTGTTTCTTATGCCATCGCCGCCGCTACTGCTAGCATTCTTGAAGGCAATAGCGGCACAACTCCTCTGACTTTCACCGCGACTCGCAGTGGCAACACAGGCGGGGCAAGTAGCGTCAATTATACGATCGCCGGCACAGCTACAAACGTCAGCGATTACAACAACATCGGTGGCACTTCAGGGGCAACTACCCCTACCGGCACAATTAATTTTGCCGCTGATGAAACATCCAAAACCATTACTCTGGATGTATTAGGCGACACCCTAGCTGAACCCGACGAAACCATTGCCGTCACCCTTTCAAGTCCCACAAGCCCAGGCGTAACACCGACAATTACCACTGCTACCGCTAGCACAACGATTACTAATGATGACAAAGCTGGCTTTACTATTAACCCAACAGCATTAACTACAAGTGAAGTCGGTGGCACTGCTACCTTCACAGTCAAACTCAACTCTCAACCAACTGCTGACGTTACTTTCGGTTTGAGGAGTGACAATCTTGCAGAAGGAATCGTTTCAACTAATAGCTTAACATTCACTTCTGCTAACTACGATCAACCGCAACCAATAACAATCAGTGGTGTTGACGATTTAGTAGCTGATGGCCCTATACCTTACAAAATTGTCACGGCTGCTGCTGTAAGCACCGATCCTAATTACAATAACCTCGATCCTGATGATGTCACCGTGACCAACAGTGACAATGAAACTCCGGGAATTACGGTGAATCCGACGGCGGGATTAACTACAGGTGAAGATGGCACTAAGGCTAACTTTACTGTGGTTCTAAATACTCAGCCGACTGCTGATGTGACTATCGGTTTGACCAGTGATAATGTTGCCGAAGGAACAGTTTCGACTAATAGCTTAACTTTCACTCCGGCTAACTGGGATACACCCCAGCCGGTGACAGTAACAGGGGTTAACGATAGCATGGGTGACGGCGATATTGACTACAAGATTATCACGGCGGCTACTGTTAGTACAGATCCGATTTACAACAACAAAGATGTAACGGATGTTAGCCTCAGCAATAAGGACGATGATACGGCTGGTATTTCTATTACTCCCACGGCAACAACTGCGACAGAAGGCGGGGCGACGGGCAGTTATGCCTTCAAATTAACCTCGCAGCCGATCGCCCCTGTTACCATTAACTTTAATGCCGGAAGTGAAATAAATGCGATCGCCCCTGTTATCTTTGATAGCACGAATTGGAATGTTGCCAAAACAGTCACAGTTATTGCTACCGACGATAGCAAAGCCGAAGGCACGCACAGCGGTACGATCACTCACACTGTTACCAGTACCGACACTAAGTATAGCGCTCAGACCATTGCGGATGTAAATGTAGCGATTACCGACAACGACACAGTAGGTGTCAGCATTACACCTACGAGCACGAGTGCTACTGAAGGCGGGGCGAATGGCAGTTATGGGATCAAGTTAACGTCGCAGCCTTCCGCCCCTGTTACCATTACTCTCACAACAGGTAATCAGATTGAGGCGATCGCGCCTATCACTTTCACTACCCTTAATTGGGATAGTGTTCAAACCGTTACGGTGAAAGCTGTTGATGATACGGTTGTCGAAGGAGTTCACAGCGGTACTATTACTCACAGTGTGAGCGGCGGTGATGCTAAGTATAATGTGGTTGTGGTGCCAGGGGTGACAGTTGCGATTACGGATAACGATGTAGCACCACCGCCACCGCCGCCGACACCGACACCGACGCCGACACCGACAACTGGCACTCCAACTCCGACGCCGACACTACCAGTGCCAACGCCGACGCCGACAACTGGTACTCCAACTCCGACACCGACACCACCAGTGCCAACGCCGACGCCGACGCCGACAACTGGTACTCCGACGCCGACGCCGACAACGGGCACTCCAACTCCGACGCCGACAACGGGCACTCCAACTCCGACGCCGACAACGGGCACTCCAACTCCGACGCCGACAACGGGTACTCCAACGCCGACGCCGACAACGGGCACTCCAACTCCGACGCCGACAACTGGTACTCCAACTCCGACGCCGACAACTGGTACTCCGACGCCAACGCCGGCAACTGGTACTCCAACTCCGACACCGGCAACTGGTACTCCAACTCCGACACCGGCAACTGGTACTCCGACACCAACGCCGACAACTGGTACTCCGACACCAACGCCGACAACTGGTACTCCAACACCAACGCCGACAACTGGTACTCCAACACCAACGCCGACAACTGGTACTCCAACACCGACGCCGACAACTGGTACTCCAACACCGACACCCACGCCAATACTTGGAAGTCCCGGCATTGTTATTAGTCCGGCATCGGGATTAGTAACTACAGAAGCAGGTGGCACAGACCAATTCACCATCAGACTCAACAGCCAACCGACTGCTGATGTGAGAATTGATCTGCGTAGCAGCAATGAGGCAGAGGGAGTAAATTCAACGGAATCGATTACCTTCAATTCTGCTAATTGGAATCAACCGCAGACTATTACAGTAACGGGTGTCAACGATCGAGTATTTGACGGCGATAAGACTTATCAGATTGTGACTGCCCCTGCTGTGAGTGCGGATAGTAACTACAACGGCATCGACGCACCGGATGCCACTGTTGTTAACAGGGATGACGAGACTGCTAGCAATGCGCGAGTCGCAGTCGATCCCTCAACTGGGGTGGAATATAAGCCAGGTGAGCTTCTGGTTAAGTTGAGACCTAATGTAAGCGATGCTGCCATCCAGAGTGTTTTTCAAATTAATGGCGAGATCGCAGCAGTCGAAGACCTAGTACCGCCAAGAAGCTTATTGATCAACTCAGTATCGGAGCCGGATGAATTGGAGCAATGGCGAGTAGTAAAGTTGGCTTCAAATGCAGATTTGCTAACGGCTCGAACTAGCTTAGCTCAAGATTCCAGGGTCGAGACCGTTGAACTTAACTATCGGGCTTTTATCAACTCAGTACCCAACGATCCACAATTCAATCAACTCTGGGGTTTGGATAATACTGGACAGACTGGTGGAACGCCAGATGCCGATATTGATGCACCGGAAGCCTGGGATATTCAAAGGGGTAGCAAAAATGTGGTAGTGGCGGTCCTTGACACCGGCGTGGACTACAAGCACCAAGACCTTGCTGCTAATATGTGGACGAACTCAGTAGAAATAACAGGCCTGGACAATATAGATGATGATAGGAACGGCTACATTGATGATGTGCGGGGTTATGACTTTTTTAACGAAGACACAGACCCGATGGATGACAATAATCATGGTACCCACGTGGCGGGAACAATCGGAGCTGTTGATAACAACAACATGGGTGTAGTGGGGGTGAGTCCAAATGTTAGTATTATGCCATTAAAGTGGATCTCAAAAGATGATACTGCGTGGATTAGCGATGCAGCCAAAGCAGTTGACTACGCCACAAAAAATGGGGCAAATGTTATTAATGCCAGCTTTCGTCTTCCTGAGTACACCCAAACAATGTTTGATGCGATCAGCGATGCCAACAAGAAGGGTATTTTGTTCGTAGCAGCAGCAGGCAATAATGGTCAATTGGACAATGATTCTTACCCACTGTACCCTGCCAGTTACGATCTCCCTAATATCATTGCGGTAGCAGCCACAACTCGCAATGACGGGTTAGCTTCGTTCTCCCACTATGGAAAAACTTCAGTAGACTTAGGGGCTCCAGGGCAGAGAATTTTTAGCACTATTCCTGGTAATCAGTACGGTTTCAATGATGGAACTTCAATGGCGGCTCCCCACGTAGCGGGAGCAGCAGCCCTGCTTTTAGCTCAAGATCCTAGCCGGACACCTGCACAGCTAAAAGATATCTTAATGAAGACTACAGACCCGCTTACTTCTCTGAATGGAAAAACGGTCAGCGGAGGGCGTTTAAATGTCTGGAAAGCCCTCAACCGTCCGCCTGTCCTCAACTACGGCCCCGATACAACCCCTTGGCATTACGAGTTCAAAACTGTAAGCAACGACCCCTCCACATTCAACTACCAATTTCCGTCGAACACTTTCACAGATCCCGATCTAGGTGACACGCTTACCTACACAGCAACTCTTGAAAATGGCGATCCTTTACCTGATTGGCTCATTTTCGATCCAGATACTCGCACTTTCAATGGCACAAATTCTCAACCTCAAGATTTCAATATTAAGTTAACAGCAACAGACAGAGCCGGTGCAACTGCCAGCGATACGATCAGACTGATTATGAATGACAGCAGCTTTGGAGGTACTGTCATTGACGGTTACATAGACGGTGCAACTGTGTTCTTAGATGCCAACAAAAACGGCATCAAAGACACCAACGAACCATCCACCACAACCGATTCAGGCGGTAAATTCAATCTCAACATCCCCTTCGAGACATTCGACACCAACAACAACGGAGAAATCGACCCAGAAGAAGGGCATTTAGTAGCCATAGGAGGCATTGACACCGCCACCGGCTTACCCCTAGAAACACCAGTCACCGCACCCCCAGATGCTAGTGTAGTCACCCTCCTAACCACCTTAATCGCCGACTTAACCGACAAAGGAATTGAACCAGAAGAAGCCCAATCTTTAGTCAAAGCTGCCCTTTCTCTCCCCGCTGAAGTTGACCTAACTAGCTTAGATCCTATCTTAGCAACCAACAACAACCAACCAGGGGGAGTCCAAGTCTTAGCAGAAATGGTGAAAGTCCAAAACTTCATCACTCAAACTAGCGGTTTGATTGACGGTGCTTCCAGTGCAGTCAATACCGATATTGTCAAGGCTGTTGTCAGTTCAATTACCAATCAAATTCAATCCGGTACAGTCTTAAACCTCAGCAATGCAGCAGCCTTAGAACCAATCATTCAGCAAGCAGCCGCGAAAATCCAGCAAATAGACCCCAGTTTCAACACTCAACAAGTCAGCCAAATTACATCGCAATCCGCGACAGTAATGGCAACAGCCAATCAGCGCATTGATGCGGCTGTCTCCAACCCAACAGGAACATCAATTCCTGAATCACTTGCCCGCCTCCAACAAGTAGCCTTGGGCCCAACTACTCAAGACTTCAAAGAAGTTGGTACCGGAAATAAACCTATTTCCCAGCTAGTTGCTGACAACACTGGTACTGCTTTAGATAGCAGAATTGAAGCTGTAGTATTGCCGACTGGGATTGCAACTCCTGTTGTCAGCGGCGATGCTGATTTGGGCAGCAATTCTCCGGATGCAATTCTCGGTACAAATGGCGACGATATCCTGACTGGCGACAGCGCGAATAATGTGTTGATGGGGATGAGGGGCAATGATTCCCTCGATGGAGTTCTGGGGAATGACACTATTTTCGGTGGCAAAGGTAGCGATACAATCCTCGGAAGTAGCGGTGATGATATCTTATTTGGCAACCGTGGTGCTGACATTTTGAACGGCGATGATGGCAATGATATGCTTTACGGAGGTAAGGGCGATGATTTACTGGCGGGTGGTTTGGGAATGGATAGTTTGATAGGAGGAATGGGAGTAGATAAGTTCCTACTCTCTACCAATTCCGGTACTGATACGATTACTGATTTTGAAGTCGGTAAGGACTTGTTAGTATTGGGTAACGGGTTGAGTTTCTCGCAATTGGCGATTGCTCAAGATAGCGGTGCAACTTTAATCCGGTTTGCACAAACAGGGGAGATTTTAGCTTCTCTAGCCGGAGTTTCTGCTAACAGTATTAGTGCTGCTAATTTCGGATTGATTTAAAGGTTCGTAATGAGGACTTTAGTCCTTATTATTCTTCAGTCTCTTAGAGACGGACTTCGTTTCTATATATGCGGTTTCAACCGCTGACTATCAAGGCCTTGATCCCCCCTAACCCCCCTTAAAAAGGGGAGTAGGGGGTGGGACAAGAATCTTCTCAAAGTCCCCCTTCTTAAGGGGGATTTAGGGGGATCTGGCCTCGGCGGTAAACGAGAGATAAAGAGGGTTTTAGACTTAAGTTGACACCAATAGCCTAAACCGTATTACTTACAAATCAGCAGCGCTGATATCGCATTCCTGGTAACTGCGAAACTAATCCCAACAATTCCAACTGCAAAAGTATACTAGAAACTGTGCCCGCTTCTAATCCCGCTGCTTCTACAATTACATCAAAAGAAATCGGCCCAGATTCGATCGCACTTAACACCTTAGCCAATTCCGGCTCCAACGGCGGCCCTTGCTTCTCAACCGTCGGATTTGGAGGAAATAGCGACAACTGCTCGGCTCTATCCAATTTTGGCATAGCTCCGAGCATTTCCAACAACCTGTCTTCGCTTAACAGCCGATCGCTACTCGGCAGAATCGGATGAGCACCTTTACTCAGCAACTCCAAACAACCAAAAGAACGCTCATCATCCAATCTGCCCGTCAAAACATACACATCCCGGCAAAAATCATTGGCTTGATAAGCAGTAATTAAAGCACCCGATTTATGCGGAGCTTCTATCACGATTGTAGCGCGACTTAAGCCAGCAATTATGCGATTTCGGCGCGGAAAATTAGTTCTATTCGGTTGAGTCCCCGCCGGATATTCGCTAATTACCAATCCCTGCTGCAAAATGCGATCGCACAACCTCTCATTTTGTTTAGGATATACAATATCTACTCCCGTCCCCACTACTGCGAAAGTCCTTCCTCCCGCCTCCAAACAGCCTGTATGAGCCTCTGTATCAATGCCCGCTGCCAATCCCGAAACCACAGTAAAACCGCTTTTAGCCAAAGCCGTACTAATTTTGCGACTCCACCTTCTGCCGTATTCCGAAGGGCTGCGAGTACCAACAATTGCCACCGTCGGCGTAATTCCGTGATTCTCTTTGCGATCGACATTACCACGATAATACAACACTGGTGGCGGATTGGGAATTTCCAATAATAAGCGAGGGTAATCTGAATCTGCAGGCGTCCAAAAACAGGGATTTTTTATAAGATGTTTTTCGATAAATTCTTCGGGATTGAGTTTAGTGCGTTCTTGCACAACGGTTTCAATTATCTGCTTGCCGAACCCTTCGATTCGCATTAAATCTACTGGTTTTGCCGCCCAAGCTTCTGCCAAACTCTTAAAATTTTGGTGCAATCTTTGCAACAAAATCGGCCCGATACCGTTAATTTGCGACCATGCTAACCAGTAAGCGCGTTCTTCTAGCAACGAGTTACCCTCAACTTATCTGAGAATAATTTTATCATCTTCGGTGGAATGAATATAGTAGGGAAACGGCATTGCCATTTCCTGTATTCCTTGGCTAGGGAAATGGCACTACCGTGGCCTGTATTTTCACAGATATCCGGGTAAAGAAAGGGCACTGCTGTGTTCTGTATTTCCACAGATTTAAAAGTGTTATATATTTTTTTTGCGAACCGCGAAGGCGCTAATAAAGCGAAGAGAATTAAGAGGGAAGTTGACAATTACTGGCTAGGTTTTCCAATCAACGAAACGGGCGTAAATATAAGCAATAATTTCTCCGATCACAGTCCGAAAACCTTCGCTCGATTTCCACCATTCATGTGAGTTGTAATCTTGCGGTTCCGCCGCTATAATCCCGACTTTAATGTCAGGATTCAACACTTCTTTAAATACAATCCAACTTCTGCGGGCGTGAGGGCCAAAGGAATAAAGATTAATTGAGTCAACTTTTATGGCAGAAGCAGCCAGCCAATCGCGAAGTGCGATCGCAGAAGCAGCAGTACGGTGTTTCACAACACTCGCTGCTGGTACTGCTACTACTTTGTTTTTATCAAATCCTAGCGCAATACAAGTCGCGGCAGTTAGTGTGGCATAATTTTTATATTCAGCAAGATAGTAGCCTTTACTTAAAGGAACTCCTGTGGTAATTAATTGGCGGTATTCGCCTTTTTTGAATTCGGCGATCGCACTTTCGATCGCATAATCGGGCAACCAGCCTTCGACAACCAATATATCTGCTTTAATCGGCGCATTTACCGCCAAAAACGGATGGATATTTGTGAGAATTAAGATCATTGCAATTATTAATCCCATCAGAGCAATTACCCAACCTTCCTTGGTAACTGCCCACATTTCTCGGCGGCGGATTAGAGGAATTCTCATTTTAACTCGATCTAGATGTTTTCGGGTATGGAGGCAGATTCGGCGAGACTGGGGAAGAGGGAAATACTGGGAAAGTGATAGAATTTCCCAATGCCCAATGCCCCATTTCCAATGCCCCATTCCCAAATTATTGGTGTTTCAGATACTCAAAAACGCTTTTATCCCCGATATCCTGCGGCATTGGTTGAAAAAACTTGCGTACAGCAAAGATGATAAACAAAGCCGCCCAAATAGCCAGCAAAAATTGTTCATTTTCGGCTGACAAAAAACCGAAAATATGTCCTAAAATTAACAGAGGAACTCCCGGAGTCAAAAACTTAGTTTCGAGGCGATTAAAGCAGAATGCTTCCTTAAAATAAATGCCATTTAATGCGGCAAAAGTAAAGCCAATTCCCCACAAAGTGGCGGGATGTTCGTACACTGCTAAAGCTAGAGGTTGGCTACTTTGTAGGGCGACAAACAATGCTGCCGCGCCGCCGATCGCCCAAAACGCCTGTAGTGTTCGGTGTAGCGCAATCATGTAAATGTGAATAGTTGCCAAGCTGACGCCTAAAGCTATCCAGAAACAAGCAAAAACAGGCGTTACAGCTTGGATTGCAATCGGGTTGTCGCCCTGTTGTAGCACCAGAGTAGCGCCGATCGCAAAACACAGCGCCGCCACCCCCAATCCAGCGCGGTAAATCAACACTCCCGTGCGATCGTTTTGAGTAATCGTAAATTCGCCGAATTGTCCTTGATAGACTGGCGATTCATCAGGTGATTTCAGTAGTTGCATTACAGCTTCCTCCTATCAGACACGAATGTACTTCTGCCAAGATATACTTTATTGATAAACCGATCCAGCGAGACCGAGCGATGCCTAAATTTAACAAGCCTAAACTTAACCAGCCTAAAGTTAACAAGTCTAAAGTTAACAAGTCTAAAGTGGACGATCGCCCCGATCAAAGCAAATCCCTTTCTTCACAATCCGAACTTCCTCCAGTTCAGCTTGATGAAACCATTGTAGCAGGCAGAAGACCGAAACCGGTCAACGACTTTCAGAGCCTGCTGGAGGAATTATCCGAATTGAGAGCGGGGTTCGATCCAGAAACGTTAGCGCATCTCGATAAAAATATGCCATTTAATAACAAGCAATTTGAAACTAAAATCAGTAAGATTTTGGGTTCTAAAAATATTGATTGTACTCTAAAAAATACAGTCAAATATCTAGACTACATCAAGCAAAATATTCAACTTCCCTGCCACGTTACTGGCATAGAAGAGTTTGAATGGGAAGAAGAATATACAATGGGTTCCGGCCGCAAAAAAGAATATGCACGGCTCAAAAAAACTCAACCTTCTTATACTGATAGATTCACAATTAATCGGTTGGAGGATTTGGTGGTTCAGGAAGAAGGCATATTTGTGGAAGTGCAGCGCGTCAGCGATCGCCAAAAGTTTATGTTGCCTTTATTCGAGTTAGAGTCAGTTGATGTAATCTCCCGCAACAATCAGTTATTAGATGATTATGCCGTGTGGTTTATCAATTATTAAGGAAGAGTGGAAAAGTGGAAGAGTGGGGGATGGGAAGAGAGGAAGAGTGGGAGAAGGGGAGAGTGAGGATGGAAAAAATCTTCCTTCTTCCTTCTTCCTGACATCCGTTACAGAATCCGTTGCCGAACTTCCTTCTTCCTTCTCCCTGACATCCGGTACATCCGTTACATCCGTTACAGAATCCGTTGCCGAACTTCCTTCTTCCTTCTTAATTAAATTGAAGCTGGCAAGTGCGATCGCGAAACCAAAGCCAAAGCTTCAACCAAACTGCGAACAGCCGCAATCATCGCCACTTCGCTGTTAAGTTGGCTGACAGCAGAACCGACACCAACACCCGCAGCACCGGCTCCAATAGCGAGGGGTGCGGTGACGCTGGAGATACCGGAAGCGCAGAGTACGGGGACGGATACGGCGCGGGAAATTTCAAAGGCTGCAGCCAAAGTAGGCGCTGCTTTTTCAATCAATCCCAATGTGCCAGCGTGAATTGGTTGGGCGCTGGTGCCACCTTCGGTTTGGATGATGTTAGCGCCAGCTTTGACTAATTCAATTGCTAACTGCACTTGTTTGTCGAGTGCCAAAATGTGGGGAACTGTTACAGAAAGAGTGATGTTTGGAAACAGCGATCGAGTTTCGCGAGTCAATTGCAAAACTTCCTCAGCTTCAAAGCGGCGGCCTACTGCGTAGAAAGCATCAAAGTTACCAATTTCAATCAAATCAGCGCCAGCTTCTACCGCAGGCACAAACTTTTCCGGTTCCACAGCAGATACACAAATTGGCAAATTTGTCAACTGTTTTGCCATCAATACCAAATCGCGATCGGCAGCAATATCGACAAAGGAAGCACCGCCGAGATCCGCTGCTTTGACGACAGCCGCAACATTCGCCGCATCAAAATTATTTAAACCGCTGATAATTTTCAGGGCGCGACCTTGCTCAAAAGCGCGCTGCAATTTAGAATTTACACTCATCGTTAGTTTTCCAACTCAAAAAATTTCTTAGACTCATTTTGACACGGATTAGAACAATTTTTGATTTTTAATTCTTAATTTTTAATTACTACGCGGCTGGCGAAATTTGTAAACATCTTTGATAACTTGTGCCCAGCCGTCCGAGAGAGATTCGAGAATACGAGCTCCCTTTTCTTTCGTCGCCACCGTCGCATCGCCCAACACACCACTTTCAGTCAACTCTCGCGTCAGCCAAGCAAAAGGCAAATTTCCTTCCATACTCAGCAAACTGTCTCTTGGTAAACCCTGCGGATATTCTGTAACAGCCAGTTCCATTTTTACCTGCGATGGCAAAATTGCCAACATCAAACTCGTTTCTGCATCACCAGCGTGAATCCCAAACTCCAACTCCTTCGCAGTTAATAATTCAGCAGCCACATTAGGAACGCGCCAAACAAACAGCGGAAAAACTGAGAAATCTTGATATTTTTGATGAATATCCCGCGCCGCAATTTCCATTATCTGTGGCTGTCCGCCGTGGCCATTCATTAACACTAATTTACGAAATCCAGCCTGATAAATACTGTCTGCAATTTCACTGATGACTGCTAAAAGTGTCTGAGCACTGAGCATAATGGTACCGGGAAAATGGCAGTGTTCGTTCGACTTGCCATAGTACAAAGGTGGCAAAGCATAGGCGGGAATATTTGCCTCTAACTTTGCCAGGGCTTTGCCTGTCACCGCTGTGCTAATTGCCACATCTACAATTAAAGGCAAATGGGGGCCGTGCTGTTCGATCGCACCTAGCGGCAGAATTATCACAGTATTTTCCTTATCCAGCATAGACTGAATTTCTGTCCAAGTTAGATAGGGAAAAAAGCGCGATTCTGGAATAAAATTGTGCATATTACGATTCTACAAGCTCAAGGGCAAAAGTTATGAACACATTTGAGCGCCTAAAGATCGAGGGGTTTCGCCGTTTGTTTTCGGCAGAGGTGGAAATGCGACCTCTGACAGTGATGATTGGTGCTAACGGTGTTGGGAAAAGTTCTTTCTTAGAAATATTCTCACTTTTAGCAGCATCAGCCAACGGTCAGTTACAGTCCAAAATTTCAGAGTTGAGCGGTCTAAATCAGATGGTAACATTAGACCGGGCTGATAGCGTGTCAATCTCCTTATCAATGCCTATAGAGAATCAGGAACCCCTTAAATATTCTCTGAAACTTGCAACCAAAGGTCCATTCTATGAAATTGGTTCAGAAACTCTAACCCAACGGCGCGATCTTAATGCTTCTCAACCTTTTAAGTATATTGAATCTCGCGGTTTAGATGTCAAATATTACAGTCCAGACGATGAAAAGCTACTACGTCCAAACTGGCAGTACAATCCTTTTGAAAGCTCACTCGCTCAGGTTCCTAAGATGTATCGGGAACCTGAAACATTGAGGCAGCACTTAGCTTCATGTAGCTTTTATAAGGCTTGGGAGTTGAATCTTTCTCCTCAAAGTCCTATACGTTTACCTCAATCTATGCGGCCTGCAACTTTGCCCGGTACCAAGGGAGAAGATTTAGTTTCATGCCTCTATTACCTGCGAGAAACAGATCCAAATCGATTTGAAATTATCCAAGATACGCTTGCTGCGGCCTTTCCTAATTTTGAACGATTAAGCTTTCCGCCAGTAGCAGCCGGAACTTTAGCAATGACTTGGAAGGAGCGAAATTTTTCTGATCCTTTTTATATGCACCAACTATCCGAGGGAACGCTGCGATTTCTCTGGTTAATCACCTTACTGCAAAGTCGAGATTTGACCGCTGTCACGCTGATTGATGAGCCGGAAGTTAGTTTACATCCAGAGTTGTTACAACAACTAGCTCATGCTATGAGAGAAGCTTCTCAAAAAACTCAACTAATTGTAGCAACTCATTCAGATAGACTGATCGGATTTTTAGAGCCTAAAGAGGTGCTTGTCTGCAATACTGAAGATGGATTAACAACTCTAACTTGGGCTGACTCTATAGAATTAGAACACTGGTTAAAAGATTATAGCTTGGATCAGCTTTGGGCAATGAATATCATTGGAGGCAGACCGTGAAGATTGCCATAATAGTAGAAGGAAAAACAGAAACAGCTTTTATGCCTATATTGCGAAAATTTTTGGAATCGCGTTTGCAGCAAATGCCAAAACTCGATACTAAACCTCAACACGGTCGCATTCCTAAAGAAGACAAGCTAAAGCGTGTAGTTGAAAATTTTTTAGGAAAAGATGGTTATGATGCTGTAATTGCATTAACAGATGTTTATACAGGAACTAAAGATTTTAAAGATGCAGGAGACGCTAAGGCTCAAATGAAAAAATGGGTGGGGGAAAATCCTAAATTTTATCCCCATGCAGCTTCCCATGACTTTGAAGCTTGGCTGTTACCTTTTTGGTCAAAAATTCAGCAAATATCAGGAGGCAATAGAGCCATTCCTAGCGGTTCTCCTGAACTGGTCAATCACAATAATCCACCTTCTTATCGGATTAAAGAAATATTTGAACAGGGAAAACGTCGCAGTTATGATAAAGCACGGGATGCCAAAAGAATATTAGAGGGACAAAATCTCATGGAGGCTGCCGCAGTCTGTCCAGAATTAAAGGCTTTTCTGAATACTATTTTATCTCTTTGTGGGGGCGAATTGATTCCTTGACCCCGCCCAAAAACGGATACGAACCCGCGATTCCTGTTGTGGAAAAAGCGAGATTTTAGACCAAGCTCTGGCGCGGGTTTCACACCTTGCTCGCTATATTTATATACTGTGCTGTGCGGTCACGCAAGCAGTCCTAAACAACGCTTTTTACTTTCCCAAGAGTTCCTCCTATCATCAAGCGTGCAAGCTTTCACTCTTCGTGCGAGCATCCCATCGCTAAAAATATATAAAGCGATGGGGATGCTCGCAGTCCGAAAAAACGCTTTTTACAAAATTGGACTGCTCCCAATCAACTAGCCTGAAAACTAAAAAGTAATTTCCAATATAGCTCACATATTCTGTATCTCGCTAGATGCTACAATTTATAGCAAATGCTTTTAAGAAGGCGCTGATATACGCTCGCCAGCTCAGACCGAAAGACGTAGAGACCACTAATTGATGGAAGCTTGGCAAACCCCACAAACTAATTTAACCGACATTCCGATCGCCGAGGAACTGTCGCGCCGCATCCCTCGATCGCACGATCACAAAGCAGAAAACCGAGCGCTGCAAACGCTGGCTAGACAATTGGCAACCTCACCGCACAGGCTGCTCAAAACACTGGTGGCGATTGCTAAAGATTTGTGCGGCGCAGGAAGCGTCGGAGTATGCTTACTAGAAGAAAATGCCCGTTCCGAACAAATCTTTCGCTGGGAGGCATTGGCGGGCGCGTGGGAAGCCGCAGAACACACAAACACACCCCGCAAATTGCGTTTGTCGGGAGCCGGGTTCGATCGCCAAACTCCCCAGCTTTACTTCGCTCCTGAACAATACTTCACCGACTTACAGCAGCTAGAATTGCCGATCGCCGAAGCGTTAGTCGTGCCACTGCAAGCAGAAAATCAACCGCTGGGGGCAATATGGATTGTATCTCACGATTCCGATCGCCAATTCGATGCCGAAGACTTGCGGATCGCGATCGTCCTAGCAGACTTTGCCGTTGCCGCCGTACAAATCGATCGCGCCAATCAAACCAAAGAAGCTTGGCGAGAAAGCGAAGAACGGTGGCAGCTAGCCTTGCAGGGCAACAACGATGGCATTTGGGATCACAACCTGCAAACCAATTGCCAGATCCTGAGCGATCGCTGTTTAGAGATTTTGGAACGTCGGCCTGAAGAAGTCAAGGAATTCAGCCAATTTTTGAGCTACATTCATCCCGATGATTTGGAGATAATGCAAAGCAATTGGCAGCAACACTTGGATCGAGAAACCTCACATTACTGCTGCGAGTACCGCGTTCGCTGTCCCGACGGGCGCTACAAATGGATTTTAGCCAGAGGGCGAGCAATTTGGGACGAGTCAGGCAATCCCTTGCGGGCTGTGGGTTCCCTGACAGATATCACCGATCGCAAACAAACTGAAATTGCCTTAAAACAAAGCGAAGAACGTTTGAGCGTGGCCATCGAAGGTTCAGGCATGGCAACCTGGGATTTAGACGTGCGAACAAATCGACTAATTTGGTCGGCGACCCATTTCAGCATTTTGGGCTGCGAACCAGTACCAGACGGCGAAGCAAGCGCGGCTTTGTGGCGAAACTGCGTGCATCCAGACGACTTAAAGCAAGTCCTGCAGGAAATAAAAACAGCTCGGCAAACCCGATCGCTCTACTCCCCCGAATACCGCATCATCCGGGCCGACACACGAGAAATCCGCTGGTTGAGAGCGTTCGGGCGCTATCTCTACGACGCCGCAGGCGAAGCAGTGCGGTTTATCGGAGTATTATTTGATGCTACCGATCGCAAAAAGGCCGAACTCGCCCTACAAGAAAGCGAACAAACCGTGCGCCGTCAACTTGTAGAGATAGAGTCGCTCTACCAAACAACTCCCGTGGGTTTAGCCGTTTTAGACACAGATTTGCGGTTCGTGCGGCTCAACCAGCGGTTTGCCCAAATGAACGGCTTGGCCGTAGAAATGCACATCGGCCGCACCCTGCGCGAAATAGTCCCCGACTGGGCAGACACAGCCGAACCTTTGTTGGGCAACCTTCTAGACACCGGAGAACCGATCAGGAATTTTGAACTCACGGGTAAAACTAGGGCTCAACCCACTGTGGTTCGCACTTGGCTCCAGAATTGGTGGCCGCTCAGAGACAGGGGCGGGGAGATTGTCGGGATTCATATCGTGGTACAGGAAATTACCACTCGCAAAATGGCCGAACTCGCCTTGCAAGAAAGCTACAACCGTTTCCAATTAGCTACAAGGGCGATCGACGGCCTGGTGTTTGAGTGGGATTTGGCAGCAAACTCAGTTTACCGTTCCGAGGGACTGTGCTCGATCGTCGGTATCTGCCCAGAGGATGCACCCGCAACACCAGAGTGGTGGAGAGAACGCATCCATCCCGCCGATTTGGCAAGCCTCCAGGCCGGGGGGCAATCAATCTTGAATATTCCGGATCGCTACGAAGTCGAGTACCGAGTCCGGCACGAAGACGGGCGCTGGATCGATGTTTGGGAGCGCGGCTGTTCGATCCGCAACCAGCAAGGTGAACTGACCAAAATAGTCGGCTTCACCAGCAACATTACCAAGCGCAAACAAGCAGAAGCAGCACTGCGCGAGCGTGAAACCCACCTGCAGTTGATTCTCGACAGCGCCAAAGACTACGCCATCTTCACCATCGACACCGACGGACACGTTACCAGTTGGAACGCAGGCGCCGAGAGATTGCTGGGCTATTCCGAAGCTGAAATCGTCGGGCAGCACGGACGCATCATCTTCACCCCAGAAGACTCTGCTGCTAGAAAGCCGGAAGCAGAAATGCACATCGCCCTGACTCAGGGAAAGGCAGAAAACGAGCGCTGGCACCTCCGCAAAGACGGCAGCCGCTTTTGGGGCAGCGGGCTGGTGATGCCCCTGCGCGACGCAGCCGGCGAGGTGCAAGGTTTGCTGAAAATTATGCAGGACAAAACCGAGCGCCGGCAAATAGAAGAAGCACTGCGGCACAGCGAAAATCTCTATCGCACCCTCGCCGATGGTGTCCCGGAATTAATGTGGATCAACACCGCCGACGGCAGGTTAGAGTTTTGCAACCAACATTGGAAAACCTATACGGGCATGAACCCAGCACAATTGCCCCTGGCTGGACCGGTGCTGCAATTATTTCATCATGAGGATCTGCCAACAGTTGACGCCACGCGCACCAAGGCGATTCAAGCAGGGGAATCCTACGAATTCGAGTGCCGGGTGCGCCGGTTTGACAGCATCTACCGCTGGCATCTAGCGCGAATTGTGCCCGTCAAAGACAGGAAGGGAAAGGTGTTGCAATGGGCTGGTATCGGCATTGATATTGACGATCGCAAACGAGCCGAAGAAAGCTTAGCAGAAAGCGATCGCCGCTTCCGCTTCCTGGCTGAGTCGCTGCCCCACCTGATTTGGAACGTAAGTTCCGGCGGACAAATTCGCTTTACCAATCAACAACAATGGTTGGAATATCTGGGGATGTCTTACGAGGAAGCCGTTCAAAGCAATTGGGAATCCCTAGTCCCGCCCTCGGATTTGGCAGAATCTTGGGCCCGCTGGCAAGAATGTCTAATCAGCGGAGAAGTTTATCAAGTTGAGCTGCGCCTGCGGCGGGCAGTAGACCAGATGGAACGCTGGCATTTGTCCCGCGCCGTGCCAATTCGCGGCGAGGGGGGCGAAATTGTCGAGTGGATAGGCACCAACACCGATATTCACGATCGCAAACAAGCCCAACTCAACGAGCAGTTTCTCTCTGATCTCGAAGTCCGCTTGCGGCAGCGCTTCAACCCCGCAGAAATGTTGGGGGAAGCCATGAACAGTTTGGGAGAATATTTAAAGGTCGATCGCTGCATATGGCACGAAATTGATGTAGAAGCCGATCGGGCAATTGTCCGGCAAGACTGGCACCAGTCCGACCTTGCCAGCGCCGTCGGCATATATCAAATCTCAGACTTTAAGACGCCAGAACTGAAAGCTCTCTCTATGGCAGGTCAAACACTTGTCATCTCAGATCTCGCTAATTCCCCCCATACAGCGCATTTATTTGATAACTACGGTGCCGTGTCGGTTCGCGCTTTGGTCGATGTTCCCTGCCTTCAGGAAGGGCGCTGGGTGGCTCTTTTGGTGGTGACATCAAAGGTAGTTCGTCACTGGCGGCCCGATGAAGTTTGGCTGATGCAAGAAGTGGTGGCTCGCCTCTGGACAGTCATCCTGCACGCGCGAACCGTCCAGGATCTGCACGAAAGCGAGGCTCGGTTCCGCGCTCTAGCTGACAACATCGCTCAGTTGGCCTGGATGACAGATGCCACCGGCTGGATTTTCTGGTACAACCAGCGCTGGTTTGACTACACCGGCACCACCCTAGAGGAAATGCAAGGCTGGGGCTGGCAGCAGGTGCAGCACCCGGAACACGTCGATCGCGTTGTCGCAAAATTTAGGCGCTGCATTGAAACAGGCGAACTCTGGGAAGATACTTTCCCTTTGCGCGGCAAAGACGGATCGTACCGCTGGTTTCTCTCCCGCGCCGTGCCGATTCGCGACGATCAAGGCAAGGTGCTGCGCTGGTGTGGCACCAACACCGACATTACCGATCGCAAAGTTGCAGAAGCGGAACGGGAACGCCTTCTAGCACGGGAAAAGGCAGCGCGGGAAGAGGCAGAACAGGCTAACCGCGTCAAAGACGAATTTTTGGCTGTTTTGTCCCACGAATTGCGGACTCCCTTAAACCCGATTATGGGCTGGGCGAAGCTGCTTCAATCGAACATTCTGACACCGGAAAAGCAGCGTTACGCCTTAGAGACGATCGAGCGCAACGCCAAACTGCAAACCCAGCTTATCGAAGATTTGCTCGATGTGTCGGGGATTCTGCAAGGTAAGGTTAGCTTGAATATTGCACCTGTGGATTTAGCTGGGGTAATCAGCGCCGCCATTGAAACGATGCGTCTGGCTGCGGAAGCCAAGTCGATTCAAATCAGCACTCAATTTGCACCGAATCTCGGCCCGGTGTTGGGCGATGCGGGCAGACTTCAGCAGGTAGTCTGGAATTTGCTGTCGAATGCCGTCAAGTTCACCCCGCCGTCCGGCAAAATCGAAGTCGTTCTCGATCGGGTGGACACCTTGGCCCAAATTACTGTAACTGATACGGGAAAAGGTATCGAACCTGATTTTCTGCCCTATGTATTCGACTACTTCCAGCAAGCTGACAGCTCGATGACGCGCAAGTTTGGCGGATTGGGTTTAGGATTGGCGATCGTCCGCCATCTCGTCGAACTCCACGGCGGTACAGTGAAATCTGACAGTCCCGGCGAAGGACAAGGTGCAACCTTGACTGTCAGGATACCTCTGATGCCGATCCAATCTCAGACAAGTCCTGCGGGAACTGCGGCGCCGGATCAATCCTTCAATTTGAGCGGTGTCAAGGTGTTAGCGGTGGATGATGATGCCGATGCGCGAGATTTAGTGGTTTTTCTGCTTGAGGATTGTGGGGCAAGTGTTACAGCAGTTGCTAACGCCGCCGATGCCTTGGCGGTTTTAACTCAGTCTGTGCCGGATTTGCTGTTGAGCGATATTGGAATGCCCGACACGGACGGTTATATGTTGATGCGACAGGTTCGGGCTCTGGCGCCCGACCAAGGGGGACGGATTCCGGCGATCGCCCTCACGGCTTATGCTGGAGAGATTGACTATCAGCAGGCCCTGGCTGCGGGGTTCCAGCGACACATCTGTAAGCCTTTAGACCCCGAAAAGTTGGTGCAGGCGATTTGGGAGGTACTCGATCGATCGGGCAAAAACCTTATTTAAAGTGTTTTTGTGTCGGAAAAGTCTTTATTTAACGAACCGCGAAGACGTTAAGAACTTGAAGGAAAAAAAGGAAATAAAAAAGGAATAAGTTAATAATCTCAAGTCCGGTTATATCTGAAATATTGCACCATTCTCAATAATGATTTTATTGATTGGCCTGGAGCAACGGTATGCAAGAAAATTCACTCTTTGTGGAACAGGGCGGAAAGCCTGTTCATGAAAATGGTGCAATAGGTCAGATGTAACCAATTTTATTGTCGTTTGCTCGCGCATCATCTCAAACAAAAAAACCTCACTGATGGAGGTTTTTTGATGATTATTGGTGCTAGTCGGACAGGTTAAAACATCCTGTCCCTGCATAATGCCCACAGCCCTAATACTCAATTCTTAGCGGTAGTCACTACGCACGGCGGGCTCGCGATCACTCGTTGTATTTGTATAGCGGACATTTTCTTCACGTTTGCGGGGAATCAAACCCAACAAGCCAGACAAGCCGAGCAATCCCAACCATCCCCAATCAAAATCGCGATCGGTTTCAGCAGTGTAGACATCGGAGCGAGGAGTTGTGGTGGTGGTAGTGTTGTTAGTACCAGGAGTTGTATCTGTCTGAGCAGAAGCAGGCAGATGAGCTGGTGCTATGGCTAAACCAGCAGCTATAATACCTGCACCGATTGCTTTGGATAAATCAGAACGTTTCATAATTCAAATGCTCTCTGTTGGCTAAAATCTTTAACTATCAAAACTATATCGAGGGGCTATTAAAGTTAAATCCATCTCTAGCGGTAAACATTGCTAAGTTCCACGTATTACTACAGATTGATATCAAATTTTTAGCAGCCACACGAAATTAAATATTGCTCGCGGAGGCACTCCGGCACCAGAAATAGCGGGTCTGGCACCTCACCCGGTTGTGAGGCAGTGCGGCAGTCCCGACAATAGACAAGGTGTTGTTGACAAAAAAAGGTAAACTCAGATATTGCACAGACAAGTGTTGGAACTCGATCGACGGAGATAGAAACTTTTGGGTATAGAGCTACGCAGCTACGTATTTCTAGACAACTTGCAACCACAGCACGCAGCATACATCGGCACCATCGCCGCCGGATTCTTGCCACTGCCGGGGGATGCGTCGCTGTGGATAGAAATCTCGCCCGGTATCGAAATTAACCGAATTACCGATGTCGCTCTCAAATCAGCCTCCGTGCGTCCAGGAGTGCAGATAGTCGAACGCTTGTACGGCCTTCTGGAAGTACACTCGGGCCTGCAGGGGGAAACGCGGGCCGCAGGCAAAGCAATTCTAGAATTCATGGGAGTCCGCAGAGAAGAAGGTATCAAACCGCGAGTGATTTCCAGTCAAATTATTCGCAACATTGACCCCCACCAAACACAATTAATCAACCGCACCCGCCGCGGACAGTTGCTGCTGGCGGGACAAACGCTTTACGTCTTAGAAGTAGAACCTGCAGCCTATGCAGCGCTTGCGGCTAATGAAGCAGAAAAAGGCGCATCTATTAACATCTTAGAGGTTCAGGCTGTAGGAAGTTTCGGACGGCTTTACCTCGGCGGCGCAGAACGAGATATTATAGCAGGTTCCCAGGCAGCAATTGCGGCGGTGGAAAACGTGACGGGTCGAGAAAATCCAGCAATTGTTGGTCGCAAGGAATAGCCGTTAAAGGAGATGCAATTATGGCAAACACACAGCATTTAGCGCTGTTAAAAAAAGGTGCAGTTAGTTGGATTGAATGGAGAAGTCTCAACCCAAATATAGAACCGGATCTCAGTGAAGCTAACCTCGCCGAAGCAAATCTCAGAGGTGCGTATCTTTGGCGGTCTAACCTTTTTAAGACTGATTTGTTTAAGGCTAAATTAATTGCGGCAAACCTCGCCGAATCCAACCTCAGTTTAGCAAATCTTGCTGGATCGCAACTGCTCGAAACTAATTTAATTAAAGCTAATTTAACGGGAACCAACCTCCAAGCGGCTGATTTCAGAGGAGCTGATTTGAGCGGTGCTAATTTAATTGGGGCTGACATTAGCGGTGCCAATCTCCAACAAACCGATTTTGGAGAGGCGAATTTAATCGGTGCGGTGATGTCTCGAGTTAATGCGATGGGCGCAAACCTCAACTTTGCTAATCTCAGTCAAGCCAATCTGACTCAAGCCGAATTGATTGAAGCACATTGCTATGCAGCTAATTTCTCTAAAGCTAACCTCGGGGAAGCTCACTTCACTGGAGCATATCTTTTCCGGGCAAATCTCTGTTTTGCACAGTTGAGCGCGGCAGATTTCCGGTGGACAAACCTTGGCAAAGCTGATTTGAGAGGGGCTAATTTGACCGGGGCAAATCTCAGAGGAGCGAACTTGGCGGGAGCTAATCTGGGCGAAGCTATTTTGAAAAGAACAATCATGCCTGATGGCAGCATTGTTTGATAAATATTGGATAATATTTATTATTGTAAAATAACTGCGATTGTGAAAAAAAAGTCAGTGGCGCGTTTACCGAAACGATTGCCAAAACATGAGCTTCTGGGGCGGGTTGAGGCTTTCTCTCTAATACAAATCCAAGATTGAGTAAACCCGCCTCGGCTCAAAACTCGCAACTGTCGATCGACTAATTCTGGCCAGCCGGCGATACTTGATAAAGTCCTCTAACTGGTCCTGGATCAGTCGGTGAACCTTCCTGCTGTGTTGGAAGTGTAAACTGATCTTGGAGTCCGGCGGGAGTGGGGAAACAGCCGCTTGGTTGAGGTCCTAGCTGGCAAGCTGCAGGCAGTGCCATGATTGAGGCATCGAAGGGATTGACGGCATCTGGGACGCGGAGAATCGGGTCGCTGGAAACTTGCCGCTGCATGACTCGTCGGTAAAAGCCGTTGATGCGACTGGCATCCCGCTCGATTTCTTTTTCGGGAAAGGCAACGACGCCGCTGGGGGAACCGATGCCTAAATAGTCGCCCAAGTAACCTTGCAAGCTGACGTTGTGGTAAAAGTCTCCTGAAGCTTCAAAGTATTGTCGGTTGAAGTCGTCGGCAATCGGGTGAAATCGCTCTGTTTGTGCTTGAGCTGGTTTGACGTATGCCATTGCGGCAGAGGCGACAGCGAGAATCAACGCGCCGCTCAGGCTTTTTAACTTTTGACTCATATATTTGGGCCTCCTTAATTAATTCCGATTCCAATATAAACTGATTATCGACGGATTATTTGTGTTTTTTACACGGTGTGAGTTATGAATGCTGCGGATTTAAAGGTGTTGCGCGATCGATTTCTAGATTTGTTGTGCGAGTTTGCCTATCGCGAAGGTGATTTTGTGTTGTCTTCGGGGCAGAAAAGTTCTTATTACATTAACTGCAAACCGGTTACGCTGCACGCTGAAGGTGCTTTGGCAACGGGACGTTTGCTGTTGTCGATGCTGTCGTCGGATGTGGAAGCTGTGGGCGGTTTGACTTTGGGTGCTGACCCGATTGTAACTGCTGTGAGTGTGGTTTCGGCTCTGGAAGGTCGATCGATTCCGGCGCTAATTGTCAGAAAGGAGACGAAGGGACACGGGACAATGGCGTATATTGAGGGGCCGCTGTTGCCAGAGGGGACGAATGTGGCGGTTTTGGAGGATGTGGTGACGACGGGTAAGTCGGCGATGCAGGCGGTGGAAAGGTTGCGGGGTGCGGGTTATAAAGTCGATCGTGTTTTGTCGCTGATTGACAGAGAGCAAGGTGGAGGGGAATTATATCGCGAGGCGGGATTGGATTTTCAAGCCATTTTTACCATTCAGGATCTTAAGGAATGGATTAGTAGCAAGAAATAGCAGTTTGTGCGCTTCCCTTCGTTACCAGGTAGAACTTGGTAACGGAGATATTTTCGCTCTGCCTCATGTTAACAATAGTGCAAGATATCAATCTTAACCAGCGAGAATAAGGCTATGAAAACCATCCGTTTTATTGACTTATTCTCAGGAATAGGCGGCATGAGATTAGCCTTTGAATCCGCCGCTCGTTCCTTGAATCTGGAAACAGAATGCGTATTAAGCAGCGAAATCAATTCCGACGCTCAATTAGTTTACCAGAAAAACTTTGCCGACACACCTTTAGGCGACATCCGATTAATTGACAAACTGCCTGAACATGAAATTTTACTAGCGGGATTTCCTTGTCAGTCTTTCTCCTATGCTGGCAAAAAAGAGGGCTTTGGAGACACCAGAGGCACCCTATTTTTTGAGATTGCGAGGTTAATTGATACCTTTAAACCTCAAGCATTTATTTTCGAGAACGTGCGGGGGCTTGTCAGCCACGACGGCGGCAGAACCCTCGAAACTATTAAGGGCGAAATCAAAAGCCGAGGTTACAGCTTCGATTATTTTTTGCTTAACAGCTCTAACTTTAGCTTACCTCAGAACCGTGTCCGAGTTTACCTAGTAGGAATTTTAAATGCTTCGCCCCAATTTGGCTTAATTTCTGACTTAGGCCCAAAAGATTCGCATTCCTCTAGTCATCAACAGCTATCGTTCTTTTCCCCGTTAAGTCAACCTGTCACAGTTGCAGATATTTTGGAAGACAATCCCGAACCAAAATATGATTGTTCGCCAGAATTTGTTAATGCCTTGAAACAAATAGTTAACAATGATTTCAGCCGACTGCACGGTAGGCGGCTAATTGACTATCGCGGCGGCAATTCGATTCATTCTTGGGAACTGGGTTTGCGAGGCGAGTGCAGTTTAGATGAAATTGAATTAATGAATCTTTTTATCTTGAAAAGGCGCAATAAAGAATTTGGAGCTGACCAAGATGGCAAGCTATTAACTAAAGAGCAAATAGCTACTTTTTTTGCTCATCCCAATCTTAATGAAATTCTAGATTCCTTGGTAACAAAAAAGTACCTGCAACGGAACAACAATCAATACAAACCTGTATCCGGTAATTTTTCCTTTGAAGTCTATAAATTTCTCGATCCGCAGAAAATTTCTGTAACAATTGTTGCCAGTGATTCTAATAGATTAGGAGTTTACTATCATAACCGAGTTCGCAGGATTACTCCCCGCGAAGCAGCACGGTTACAAGGTTTTTCAGATAGTTTTATTTTGCATCCTAATGATGATAAAGCTTATCATCAACTGGGTAATAGTGTAAGTATTAATGTAGTTAAATCTGTTGCTCTAGAAGTTATTCAGAATGTTTTGTGTTCTACCAAACAAAAAGTTAGCTCGTGGTGAATTGGGAAGGGTGAGCCGAGTATTTACGCCCACCCGATCAATTAGCTTTGCGCTACAGGTTCCTTAGCCAAAAACTTCTCTAATTCCGCCAAAGCATCGGCATCAACCTTAGATCGGTGTTTTATTGAAGGGAACTATAAACTCTGCTCGCTCTAATTTTATCAAAATTAGCTCAGGTACTGGGATCACAAAGGAAAATAAAGTTGTCGGTGCTAAACAAGCGCCAGCTTTCAGGTTCAGAATCTCTACCAATCGGCAGATTTTAGCAGATCGGAATTATAACCTGAGTGAGATATTAACTAGAGAAAACTGTTTTAATATGTTACATGACGCAGCAAGGAGAAGCAGTAATGATTTTACCTGCATCTATTAAAAGGAAATGGAAACTACTGGCAACAGCCTTTATTTGTCCTCTGACACTAATTGGTGTTGGCATTCAGCAACAACCGCTTCAAGCACAACAAAATCCATCTAAGACTAATGTTGCTGCTTTGCCAGATGGTATTTACCTGTACGGAGATTCGCCACAGCCCAACCAAGTTCTTCAAAACTATATAGTGTTTCAACGCCAGGACGATCGGGTGGTTGGTGCAATCTACGCGCCGCGATCGGACTTTGCGTGCTTCACTGGTAAAATTGAGGGAAATACACTGTCCGGGAAGGCAATCTCAGCCGGAAAAATTCAAACAATTGAAATCAATACTCAGCTAACAAATCTGCATTCTATTCGCAAAATTAGCTCAAACGATCGACGCATTCTTTCAACGTGCCAACAGACAGCGCAAGTTAACATATCCAGGTAAATCTTTTACTTAGCTCAAATGGTGCATTAGGCGGTGCGTTACACTGCCTTAACGCAGCCTACGAATTGAAAATTTCTCGTTACCAGGCTCTACCTGGTAATGAATATCTAGAGGCTCTGCGTCGATTGAAAAATCGTACAAAATATGAGTTTTTAGCGCAGGCTTAATGGCTATGAAAAAAATTCGATTTATTGACTTATTCTCAGGAATAGGCGGCATGAGATTAGCGTTTGAGGCCGCCGCTCGTTCCTTGAATCTGGAAACGGAATGCGTATTAAGCAGCGAAATCAATCGCGATGCTCAGTTAGTTTACCAGTACAGGGTAGGCGGCTAATTGACTATCGCAGTGGCAACTCTCTTCATTCTTGCGAACTGGGTTGGCGAGGCGAGTTCAGTTTAGACGAAATTAAGTTGATGAAGAGTTTTATATTGAAAAGGTGAAATAAAGAATTTGGGCATGATCCAGATGGCAACCTATTAACTAAAGAGCAAATAGCGACTTTTTTTGCTCATCCCAATCTTGATAAAATTCTGGATTCCTTGGCAACAAAAAAGTACCTGCAAGGGAACCTCGCAATTCTCTTTTTGGGAAACTCCTTTTAATATAACCTTAAGTAAAGTACGCCATCAGCACCATAGTTTTGGGCGAGCAGGATGCCCGCCCCCCAAGAAACGAAACAGCTTTAGGATTAAGTAAGGTGCGCTATCAGCACCCTACGAATTAATCCAATTAGCTTTGGGCTACAGGTTCCTTAGCCAAAAACTTCTCTAATTCCGTCAAAGCATCGGCATCAACCTTAGTCTGCATCGGACAGAACTTAGGGCCGCACATCGAACAGAATTCAGCAGTTTTATAGATATCCGCTGGCAAAGTTTCGTCGTGATATTCCTTTGCCCGTTCTGGATCTAATGACAGCTCAAATTGACGGTTCCAATCGAAGTTGTAACGCGCTTTCGAGAGTTCATCATCGCGATCGCGCGCACCCGGACGGCCCCGTGCAATATCCGCAGCGTGAGCCGCGATTTTGTAAGCAATCAGCCCGTTTCGGACATCCTCAGCATTCGGCAATCCTAAGTGTTCCTTCGGCGTCACGTAACACAGCATTGCAGTACCGTACCAACCAGCCATCGCCGCCCCAATTGCTGAGGTAATGTGGTCGTACCCAGGCGCAATATCTGTCACCAACGGCCCCAAAACATAGAAAGGTGCTTCCGAACACTCCTCCATTTGTTTTCTGACATTAAACTCAATTTGATCCATCGGTACGTGGCCCGGGCCTTCCACCATTACCTGCACATCATGTTCCCAAGCTTTGCGAGTTAATTGTCCCAAAGTTTTGAGTTCAGCTAATTGAGCATCATCCGAGGCATCGTGAGTGCAACCGGGGCGCAGAGAATCTCCCAAACTAAACGAAACATCGTATTTTTTGAAGATTTCAATGATGTCGTTAAAGTGAGTGTAGAGGGGATTTTGTTTGTGGTGATGCAGCATCCACCGCGCCAAAATGCCGCCGCCGCGAGAGACGATTCCAGTTAGTCTATTTTTTACCAACGGCAAATGCTCAATCAAAATTCCGGCGTGAATTGTTTGGTAATCAACACCTTGTTGAGCGTGTTTGTCAATGATGTGAAGAAAGTCATTGGGCGTCAGACTTTCCATATTACCGTGCACGCTTTCTAAAGCTTGGTAAATTGGTACAGTACCGATCGGCACCGGTGAAGCTTTGATAATCGTAGTGCGAATTTCATCCAAATTGCCGCCGCCAGTGGACAAGTCCATCACGGTATCAGCGCCGTATTTCACTGCTAGTTTAAGCTTGTCAACTTCTTCTTCCATATTGGAAGAGTTGGGAGATGCACCGATGTTAGCATTGACTTTGCATTTAGACGCAATGCCGATCGCCATCGGTTCCAAATTCGGGTGATTGATATTAGCGGGAATAATCATCCGTCCCCGCGCTACTTCGGCGCGGATAAGTTCTGGCGGGAGATTTTCTCGCTTAGCAACAAAGTGCATTTCCTCAGTAATTACACCTTGGCGGGCGTAGTGCATTTGAGATACATTGCTCTGGCCCTGACGCTTAGCGATCCATTCGGTACGCATATTTAATTTCCTTGATAAACAGCTTCCCTCCGCTGGTATTACCCAGACTCAGGTTCTAAGGGTGTTTTCTCAGCCCGGATATTCGGGCACCCCTAGCTAAGCTGTTGATTGTATCACCGATTTCTGTGCGCCACGGCAGCAACTAAGGAAATCTTAATATTGAGAGATAGATGAGGGGAGCGATCGCCCTTTTGGGGCTTCTGATATTTCGGCTGTTTAAAAAGTGCGATTGTACCCCATTTAACAATCTAAAAACAATCACACCTCATCAGGATTAATCCCCATTTCGCGCAATTTGGCTGCTAGGCGAATCGTGTTATATTTTGCGCGAATCTCTGCTGTTTTTCTCTTGCTGTCGTCACTAATTAGTCTAAAAGCTGCTTAAAGCCTTTATAATTTTCAATATTTTTTCTCTGATTTCCAAAATTTGAGGTAGTAATTGTTGGGAGTCTTCTGAAGAGTTAGCAAGTTTTTTATCTAGTTGCTCGTTGTATTTTATAATTCTAGAGTTGAGACGTTTTAGAGGCTTAATATAACTTTTTATATTTAAATGTAGTGTTACCAATTTAATTGAATTAACTTCTTGCGTTTCAGCAATAACATTAACTATAGATTCTACTTTGGTGAGTTTTAATGGTAATAAGGGAGAATCGACTTTCTCTTGAATTCTTGTTTTATTTCTGTTCAATCTCTCAAGGTTCTCAAAGGATTCTACCAACAGAGAGTTTGCTAAAATCTTATCTCTTTTTCTTGAGTCGGATTTTTCTTTTCCCCTGGCAATCGCTACACCTAGAACAAAAGTAAATATTGATAAAAATTGTTTAAACGCTCCGGTTAGTTCATACTCAGGCAGGGCAAGACGAGTCAATATAAACGGAGATATTAACACTATTAATGAAGGTAATATTATCGGTTTTTTATTAAAAAAATCGCTCACTTTTGATATATAATTATTATATTCTTTGCTACTGGATAATCCTGTATGAATAAACCATAAAACAGCTATGCTTGTACCCAAAATAGCAGACCAATAGTTAGGAGTTGTTTCAGGCATACTTTTTCCTTTTCATTTGCTGAATCTACGCTTGAACCGGGGGTCAATACGGTCTTTTTTTCGTCTATTGCAATCGAAGCAAAGCGTTTGCAGATTGCTGATGTCATTTGAGCCTCTAAGAGCTAAGGGAATGATGTGATCGATCGTAAGATTAGTCTCTTGGTCAGTCTTGCCGCAGCTTTTGCAGCAATTTCCATCGCGCTCAAAAACAAGTTTTCTCACCTTGGGTGGAATTAAAATTCGCGAAGTTTTTCTCGTCAAAGACATTTTTGGTAGAGATTATAAAATCAGACACTTCCAGGCTCGTCATGTGGGGGCATATTGCCAATACCCAGTCTACAAATGCTTATGGCTTAGGCAGTTTTTTCCGGGCTGTAGGAACACGACCCTTTGCATCAGCCATCACCTGCTCCCTATTTTCCAGGATCTCGCCCTTATAATTTTCCAAAACCTTAGTAGACAAAGAAATCCGACCCTTATCATCCTCCAGTGTAACAATCATTACCTTGATTAGCTGACCTTCCTCAAATAGATCCGGGAGAGATTTAACAAAGCCCTCGCTAACATTCTTTATGTGGAGCAACCCAACTGTACCATCCAAATCGACAACTACGACATCTGGCGTGACTTTAGTAACTCTCCCCTCCACAAGTTCACCCCTCTCTAATTTTTTGGAACTTTCGGATTGAGCAGCCTGGTAATTAGGTCGCGCTAGCTGATTGGCACTCGCTCCAGGTTCGGGGCTGTCATCTGACTGTACAGGATTTGTCTCACTATAACTTTGTGTAGCACTCGAATCATTTTCTGAGTCGAAACTGGAAGCCGATTGTGGTGGGATGTTATTTGAATCAACAGAATTTGTGTCAATAAAAATTGATGTTAGGCTCGAATTATCTTCAGGTATTGTAGGCAGCTTGCAGTCGTCTAATCTCATAGCCTCTAAGCAGCTATTGATGCCTGCAACTGCTTGGTTATATTCGGCAATCTTTAGCTCAATTTCTTTCAACTTCCTGTTACGCTCGTCGATTTTAACTTGAGCCTCTTTTTCTATAGTTTGCCGTTTGTTGTCGCGAGCATGAGCGGACTGCTGCCAAATCGATTGCCGTTTATTTTCAGCCATTGACAACAGATATTTATTCAGCATTTTGATAATTTTTGAACCCAAATCAACTTCTATTGTTTGTTTGAATTTAGCTTGAAAATCAATTTCTAGGAGTTGACGTATAGGTGCTTCTGCTTCTACCATACGTTTGACATCTCGACTTTTAGATGCTTCTTGTAAAGTTTCACGAAACTGATAGAGCCAAACACTATCTTCGTAATCGTAAAGATCGGGGCTTTCGACGATATAAAACACACATTCTGCACTCGCCAAAACCTTTACCCCCTCAATAATTATTTTTTCTATATTCTGTAACTCTTGGACTATTTCACAATCATCACCCAACAAATTACGAAGCTGACGGTAGTATTGTTGCTTGCGTACTCGCTTAATCAAGCGTTGGAAAAAACGAGCAATCAAAATTTCTGATTCCTTAAGCAGAACATTTTCTAATCCATTAGCAATGTCATAGAAGGCTTGTCCCAAAACGGCTACTAATGGCGCTGTGACATGATGATGATTGCGGCAGGTATTGGCGAAGGCATCTAATATAGAAAAGTTTTCTATCAAGTCGGTAAGATTATCTTGCATCTTCTGGTGAAGATTGTTGAAATCTTGCTTAAAATCTTCGCAGGTATCCCTCACCAATAGTTGAATTTGTTCTTCTATTTGTCGGTAAAAAGCTTCGCCAACCTCCCATACTTCTTTTTCGAGCTGTAGCAAATCTCGTTCTGTCATTTCTGCAATATTTGCAGGTTTCTTTTTCCACTGACGGCGCTCTTCTGAGTAAGATTGATACAAGTCGTTACACAGTTCACTAATATCATTAGCTAGGTTGGCAAATAATTCTGGTCGCTTTTCTTCGGTTAGATAGCGGGTGATAGCATTACTAAATTCCTGAATACCGCTATCCTGAATTAACTGCTCGATTATACTGGTTTTATAACGATTAATAATTTCCAAATATTGCTCATTTTTAGTTTGAGTTTTACGCCGTACAATATCAGTAAATTTATTAGCGGGTAGTTTATCGGAATCACAATAATCAAGGAACTCCAACACAAATGAAGGGGTTCCTTCAACTTTATCTGAGCCTTTACTGGTTTCGGCTTCAAATATAGTATCTAGTCCCCAGCGATCATCGCTTTCACTTATATTTTTGAGTTGACTAGCCCAGAAACCCAGCAATGCGCTAGTTTCATAAATTCCCCTTCGTGTATTACTGAAATCTTCACTAATCAGATCGTCCAGTTCTTGTTTCAGTTTGGGGTCACGCCAAGTTTTGTCGATGCGGTTAAAGACGTAAAAGACGCGATCGCCAATTCCTGAGTTTTCCCGTATTGCTTCTGTTAGTTTCTGTTCTGCTTGCATTGCCTCCCCTTCTTGATCAGCCTTCATCACACAGATGACAGCAGAGGTGTTAGTATCTTCAACCTTGCGATAGGTTAATTCTGCATCTCTTCGCACTGGGGCATCAATCCCTGGCAAGTCAACTAGGACGTTACCATCCTCTAACAGGGGATAATGGCAGTAGTATTTAATACCCTTGAGAACAGCACTGTTTTTGCCACGACAAGCATAATCATGTGCCTTCTTGTTGGAAAGATTTAACTCTTCCATCCCATAGGTTTTATTGTTCGATGAGTCGATATATTCGCGGTTATCCTCAAATCCCTCAAGTAATGCCAGCAGTCCATCTGCTTCGCCTTCCTTCTCGGTTTTGCCAGATCCCTTATGCTCTTGAGTGATTTTTTCACATTGTTCCCTTAACTTTTTAATTGCCCCCTCTTGAGTAATGTCAACTGACTGTAGTTTCAGAGTCTTACACCTGTCATTTACCTCTTCCTGCACTTCTGAGGTGCTAAGAAAGGTAAGATCAACTCGTTCTTCCTCTGACGACTTGGCATACTCTATGTAGCATTCGATGCCAGTAGCATGACCTGTACTGCTGTAAAGCAAATCTTGCCCTAGCAAAGCATTGATCAGCATCGACTTACCAGCACTGTACGTCCCCGCAAAGACAATCTCGAATCTGGGAGCAATTGCCTTATTACGGCAAGCCTTAATTGCGGCAATATCGTGCTGCCCTTTCAAAGATGGTTCCTTTTCCACCAGCCGCAACAGACGATTTACATCGGCTTCTAAATTTTCACATTGATGTGGTTTTTGGGTCATGTGGAAAAAGCACTCTAATTTTCAGACAATTATCAGAAGAGCCGGACTCCATTAGCAACTCAGGCCCCCCTGGCCTCTCTAACCACCAGTTAGTCTCGCCAGGTCAACCGTACTAATCGCGATCGCGCTCACCTTATTTGCCCCTAAGTCAGTATAGCGGAATTTAAGTCTCTTTTTCACCCGATTAAATTTTGTCTGTATCCTGTTTTAATTCGGATACAACTGCGCCGCGATCGCGCCAAGCTTCCGCATTCTCAGGCTTAATGGCGATCGCTCGATCGTAAACTGCCATTACTTATTCATACTAACCCAATATAAAATCAACGCTCACTTCTAAATCGGGAAAAGCCAGCGGCGCAACTTCTTGACCGCGCCAAAACTTGAGCATTAAACTATAACCGTTCGGGCCTGGCTGACGGTAGACTTCCAAACAATTTTCAACTAAATCTACCAGCCAAACTTCCTGAATGAGCGATCGCGCGTAAATGGATACTTTCACATCTCTGTCATAATCAACCGTACTATCTGAAACCTCCACTAGCAGCAAAACTTCAGACGGTATTGGATGGGCTGTGGCGTAGTAATCAGCGCAAGGTTGCAGCAATACAACATCCGGTTGAGGTTCAGTGCGCTCAGTCAACTGGATAGGGTCTTGAGCACCTATAATCGCACGTCTTCTCTCCAAATCCGAGAACACAGCGATCAGACGCTTAACAGAACTTGCGTGACGAGTACCAATTGCAGCCATTGTAACAATCTCTCCTTCTATGAGTTCTACCCGATCGCCCTCTGAGAGAATACCCGCCTCAGTCATCAAATGATATTCTTTTACTGTAAATAACCGTTTTTGAAGCTGAACAGACATATAACTATTCTCCTTGTTTGCAGCTTACCTAAATTTACCATAAAAAAAACCGCCCCAAACAGAGCGGAAAAAAGAGGAACATTTTAGATTACAAACTGTAGACAAAAACCTTTAAATGCCCGCTATCAAGTCGGTTTAAAGACTGGTCAATAACTGTAGGGGTGGTTCATCGCCAACTATTAATACAGTGAAAATTGGTTGTTGTTTCCAAAGTTGCTCTCGATATACAGCCAATATATTCTCTTCTCTTACCAACTTAAAAGTAAGGTGCGCTTCTCGATTACCTGACACTTATGAATTTTGAACAACGGAATTAGGCTTAACTTCAGTCTCTTTTTCCCCGGATTCATTTCCGTGTGTATCCTGTTTTAATTCCGATATAATTGCGACTCGATAGCGCCAAGCTTCGGCATTTTCGGGTTTGATGGCAATAGCTTGATCGTAAGCTGCCATTGCTTCCTCATAACGCTTTAATTCTGACAAAGCTGTGCCCAAGTGATGCCAAGCATCGTAGGAGTCTGGCTTAATAGCAATCGCTTTCTCATAAGCTGCGATCGCTTCTTCATTGCGCTGTAATTTGGCCAATGATTCGCCTTTGCCAAACCAAGCTTCGTAACACTCGGAATTAATGGTAATTGCTGATTCGTAAGAGGCAATTGCTGCTTCGTGCTGCGACAGTTTGTCGAAAGCTACCCCTCGGTTGTGCCACACTTCAAAATCCTCCGGTTTAAGGGCGATTGCTTTGTCGTAGGATTCGATCGATTCTTGATATCGCTGCAATTTTCCGAGCACAGCAGCTCTATTATACCAAACTTCGTATTTATCGGGCCGGATGCCGATCGCCCGATCGTAAGAATCAATAGCATCGCTGTAGCGGAGGAGTCTCCACAGCATATTGCCTCGATTGTACCAAGTTTCGTATCTGTTGGGATTGAAAGCCAGAGCGCGATCGTAAGAATCGACTGCTGCTGCGTACTGCTGTATTTTGCCCAGCATCGCACCTCTGTTGTGCCAAATTTCGCTGTCGGTTGCTTTGATAGCGAGGGCGCGATCGTAACTGGCGATCGCTTCTTCGTAATGCTGCAATTTAGCCAACAAAGCCGCTATACTGTGCCAACAAGCGTATTTTCTGGATTCGCTCGAACTTGCTCGCTCGTAACAGGCTATCGCCTCTTCGTACTTCTGCAATTTGGCCAACAAACTCGCTTTATTATACCATGCTTCGTAGTTATCCGGTTTAATTAATATTGCTTGGTCGTAACAGGCGAGTGCTTCTTCCAGGCGCTGCAATTTTACTAACACATTTGCGCGCCAATACCAAGCCTCATTCAAAAATTTATTCGCTAAAACAGCTTTTTCCAAACAGACTAATGCTTCATCATAATTGCCTTGAAAATAAAGCCCTTCGGCCTGCTTAATATAATCGTCAGCAATCAATTTTTCGTCGCTAGCGGGTGCAGTTTGCGAATTTTGGGAATTGTCTAAGGCCGGTTGAGGTGCGATTTTAAGAGCTTCTTTGGCAACAACTGCGGGAACTTGGGCAATTTCTTGAACAATTTGAGATTTTTTCTCGTCAACTTCTCTCAGCAAAACTTGCAGGTGCATGATAAATTGAGATTTGAGAGTCTCAATTTGCTCCACGGAAGATTTGGAAAGTTCAGTTTCTCTAGTTAAAAAATCAATGGATTGTTTAGCGGCACCCATTTGCGATTCTAATTCATCCCTCAACTTTTGATTCAGTTGGCTAGAATTTCTTAGTTCTGATTCTAATACACCAATGCCTTGCAATCGTTTATTGGCATCAGCAACCAACTGTTTGATTATCAGCCGTCGCATCATCCAAAAAAATGCAATTGTCATCGGTGGAAATACCGTACCAAGAATCAGCAAAATATTGAGCAGAGTTATGGTACTGTTAAAACCATACCCAGATTCAGCACTGCCACTAGACGGAGAGATAAAAGCGAAAACCTCGCGAACTTGAGGATTGCTTTCAGCCCCAGTTTCGATTAATTTAGCCAGCCAGGTTTCTTGTAAAGATTTTGTTAGTTCATCGCCGGATGCAGCAGGAGTATTCGCCTTGGTTTTTGCACTAGCAGATAAATCGGGTTGAGCGGCCGCTACCAACAAACCTGTCGGCGATTTTACAGCAATTCGCGGGGAAAATTGTTCGTGGGCGATCGTCTCAGGCTCGCTAATTGGCTCAGCCCGACGGGATACGGTAATATTTGGGGAAAATTGTTCGTAGGCGATCGTCTCAGGCTCACTAATTGACTCAGCCCGACGCGATTCAGTATTATTTACAGCATCAACAAAGTTGCTAGCTTGCGGTGTCTGAGGAGAAATAGGAGGTGCAGCAGGATTGGTGCTAGTATTAGCAGTTAAATTCTGGGATGCGAGGGCGGCCAGAGTCAAGAGAGCTAGATTAGAGACGCGCATAAACGTCAACTCATTTAGGAGAAATTGGTGCTTGGTTGTCAGCGATCGGGCGATCGACCTCATACTCTCAGCAGTTAGAATAGCTGACATGAGGAATGCTGACTTACTATCTCCAAAATACGCGCGCAGCTTGACTTTTCAGGAAAAGTGCCAATAATTCTGGCTGTGGAACTTTTGTCCAAAAATATATTCTCGCGCCTAATCCGGTTGAATAACCCTCGAAATCATCGGGGCGGGTTTACCAATCTGCACAATTAGCCCAATATCCCGGTGAACCCGCCCCAACAGACCCAATTTTTAGCTTTAAACCCTAGCTACAATTGCTTCTGGCTGCTGACGTTCAGCCGCCACTTCCTCTAAATCAGCGCCGTAAATTTCACAGCTATTATTCGGACTTTCAATCAGCTTAATCTTGTGCAACTGGGCGCCCAATTCCCGAACGGGCGATCGCAATAATTGCCCGATCCGAACTGCAATATTCTCTGCCGTCGGCACAACGTTCTCAAAATAAGCTATATCCTTATTTAAAAAAGTGTGATCGAACGGTTCAACAACATAATCGTCAACGGCTTTTTGTAAAGCTCCCAAATCAGCAATCATGCCAGTCCGCGCATCAATTTCCCCTTTAACCGTCACCTCTAAATGATAGTTGTGACCGTGACCGTTGGGACGAGCACATTTGCCGTAAATTTCCGAGTTTTCTTCAAAGCTCAAATCGGGACGAGCCAACCGATGGGCCGCGCTAAAATGAGTGGACAAAGTTAAATAAGCTTCCATTCCGTTTCCTAAATATTCAGCCCAAAGTTCGGGATGTTCAAACAATTGAATTTTGCTCACAGGTAAATGAGGGGCTAGCCGCAGCCAAATTTGCCGTGCTATGTTTTCGGTAGTTGGCAGAGTCTGCTCAAATTCCGGCCACGCTTCGTTGAGAAAGGAAAAATCGAGATCCTTGATAACTTCCCGCTTGATGACGTGCTTGACATCAGACAGGTTGAGAACCATGCCGTACTCGTCGAGTTTTCCTATCATGGAAACGTAAAGGACATAATTGTGTCCGTGTCCCGGTGCGCGGGCAGTTGGGCCAAACCGCTCAAAGTTCTCGGCTTCGCTTAACTCCGGCAGCCAGTACCGGTGACTCGCCGAAAACTGTGCCCGACGATTGATGATGCACTGCATAAAAGTCAAGTAGGGTAAGCTTGTTAAGTTCTGTAAAGGACTTACCTCTTAAGGATAAACTAATTTTTGCTGGAATTTTTCGATTATTAGAGGGTGCTGTAAATGAATTTCTACCAATTTTCCAAATATTGGCAACACGTCGCCGATCGGTCGAGCCACCGAACCTATTTTACGTCACAACACAGATATCCGGCAGAAAATACCGCTACAAAACAGTTTCTCGCCATCTGTTACTAACCCATCAGTTACGAGTCTTTGAGAGAGTGGGTGAAGCTGAGCTATTCCGTTCGCGAAGCGTTCCCCAAGGGTAGGGAATCGACCTTTTTGCCACACAGGGCACTCCACAGTTCGAGTTTTTCGCCTAAGCTCTGCAATAGTTAACAGTTTGCGGTTCAGTTGCGCTCAAAACTAATCACCCATTACCCATTACCAAATATTAATGAATAGGATTACTGCACGAGCCGATCACTTTTTTGAAAATTGGTCGGGTGCGATGACAACCCCCCTCTTCTATATCGGGGACGCTCATCTGTCCATCAGTGCGATCGTTAAACTGATAATTTTAGCTATATTTGCCTTGATTATAGCTAAGATTATTAGTGAAGGAATCAAGCGCAGCTTGCTAGTTCGGATGGGATTAGATCGTGGCAGTCGAGAAGCAATTTCCACCATCATTAGCTATATCTTAGCAACTCTTGGCTGTATATTCGTCCTGCAAAGTGCCGGCATCAACCTCACTTCTCTCACCGTCTTAGCTGGCGTTGTCGGCATTGGTTTCGGCTTCGGCTTGCAAAATCTCGCCAGCAACTTTATCAGCGGTCTCACCCTGCTATTTGAAAACCAAATTAGAGTCGGAGACTTTATTGAAATAGACAATTTATTAGGAACAGTTGAAACGATTTCTATTCGTTCCACAGTTATTAAAACAATTGACGGATTATTTGTAATAATACCAAATATTAAGTTTGTCGAAACAAACATTATTAACTGGAGTTACAGAGACGCCCGATGTCGCCTCCACATCCCCGTCGGCGTTGCTTACGGCTCTGACCCAGTAATAGTTACGGAAGCGCTGCTAATTGCGGCGCGGATGGAATCAAATGTCTTATCCCACCCTTCTCCTAAAGTAGGGTTTCACGGTTTTGGAGATAACGCTTTAAATTTTGAGCTTTTAGTTTGGATTGATAAGCCGCAGGAAAGCGATGCTATTAAAAGCGCGGTCAATTTTTTAATTGATTACGAATTGCGTCACCGAAAGATAGAAATTCCCTTTCCCCAGCGGGATTTGTGGCTGCGAAACCCGCAAGAATTAACTAAACTTTTTCACCCTAACAAAGACGATAATTCCAACGGCAAACTTTTTCCACATAATGCCAAACATTCAGCCGAGTTGAAATCTAATTCCACCGTTTCTGAACCTAAAAATCCAGGATCTAAATCCCCTAATAATTGGACGCTGCGAGATTTGTTGCGGCGAGTAACTTATTTTGAACAGTGTACGGATTTAGAACTGCGACAGTTAATTGAATACGGCTACCGACAACTGTTTCCAGCGGGACAGATTATATGTAAAGAAAATGATCCTGGCGATTCTTTTTATATTATTCTTTCGGGTGCTGTAGAAGTTCTTTCTCAAAAAGCTGGTCAGTATATTGCTACGCTTCATGAGGGCGAGTTTTTTGGGGAAATATCTTTGCTGTTGGGTACTCCGAGAACGGCGACTGTTAAAACTAGCGAAGATGCAATTTTGTTTGTGGTGGAACGTCACGATTTGCAAAAACTTTTAAGAGAACAACCCAATTTAGCCGATCAGATTGCTCAAAAATTGTCGGAACGCCAGCAAGCTTTGAGAGATTTGGGATTGTTATATGGCGACTCTCTGGGACAAACTCCTTTTATTAAAATTCGCAAGCGCATTCAAGTTCTTTTTGGAATTTGAAAGAAGGAAGAAGGAAGAGGGAAGAGGGAACAATGGGAGCATCTCATATTTGTAAAAACACTTTTTCTGGCTCCTTTCTTCTTCCTTCTTGCTCTTTCCTCCTGGCTCGTGGCTCGTGGCTCCTCACTCCAATTTCTAGCTTGCCTGCAAAAGTGAGAGGCTCCCGGAACAATCTGCTTTTTTAACTTTTAATTTTTAATTCCTCCTGCGCTTCCCGCCGCAGTCTAGCGGCAATTCTAAATAGTTCTTGACCTGTGTGCAAGTGGCGATCGTCATAATTGAGGGTAAATAAATACAATTCTTCTATGCCGTCTCCGACTTGATTGATACAGTAGTAGAGATGGGCCGCAACTCCGGCTACATTAGATGGATTGGGCATTGAGGTAAGAAAGTTATGAGCTTTTTTGAGGAACTCGCGGCTGGTTTCGATATAAAGTTGAAACTTTTCTATCAGTTCGTCATCAAACGGATCTGCTGACAATTCGTCTATTTCTTTTTTAAGTGGCTTCAAGATGCTGTTGAGCATTCTATTGACGGGTTTGTATACTTTAATAAGCCACTGTTCCATTTGTTCGTCAGCGTCCCGTGCTGTTTGTGTTTGCTGGCGGCTGACGTTTGGTGCGGCTGGTGATTGCTGTTCGGTTTGCTCGGAAAATTGGCGATCGTAAGATTGTCTGTGCTGGGCGTCTCCTAATATTTCATAGGCTGCATTGAGGCGGACAATTTCTTCGTGACCCGCTGTGTCGCTGCGGCTGTCTGGATGAAATAATTTGACTAAACGGCGGTATGCTTGTTTAATCTCGGCTTGTGTTGCGGTTGGGCTAATCTTTAGGGTTTTGTAGTGATTGATAACGGAAGACACGCTGTTATTTCCTTGAAATCTGGATTATATGTGAAAAAGTGCTTGACAAAAATATCATTATTTGCTAATTTTTTAAGTATTTATATGATATAAATGTCAAAAATTGTCAGTAAAAAACCTCAGTTTTCAACTTATCATAAATCTATTTTAGAAAAACATTGAGGCTTTGGAAGCGGTAAGCCGATCGACATTGAGGACTCCTATAGCGCTCCTCCCGCCAACAGTTAGCTCCTTCTTTTCTTTTCTCTTGGTTCGCCACCAGAACCCTCAGCGCCCACTTCGTTAACGTGCCCAAAGCGGTTCAAAAAAAAAGCGTATTCAGAAATTCGGCATCATTCGCGATCGAGGGAGCTACAACCTATCACAATTCTTTAAACTCAAAAGCCAAGCAGGGCGTACAGTGTACGCCCTGCTCTCAGTTTCTGCTACTTGGACCGGAGGCTAGCCTAGTTGAGGGCCATCGCCATATTGAGTTCTGGATCTTGGAACAAGGGAGTGCTCAGATAGCGTTCGCCAAAGCTAGGCTGAATCATCACAATCAATTTCCCTGCATTTTCGGGACGCTTGCCGACTTTCACGGCCGCACATAGGGCCGCACCGCTGGAAATACCGGACAACAGTCCTTCTTCTCTGGCCAAGCGGCGGCTGTAGGCGATCGACTCGTCATCCGTAACAACTATAATTTCGTCGATCGAATTCACATTCAGCACCGGCGGCACAAAACCAGCACCGATACCTTGAATTTTGTGAGGCCCTGGCTTTCCGCCAGAGAGTACCTGACTGTTAGCTGGCTCAACGGCGATCGCCTTAAACCCGGGTTTCCGCGACTTAATCACCTCTGCGACACCCGTAATCGTACCGCCCGTTCCGACTCCGGAAATCAGGAAATCCACCTCGCCATCTGTATCTTCCCAAATTTCCTCAGCCGTTGTCGAACGGTGAACCTGGGGGTTCGCTGGATTCCGAAACTGCTGCAACATATACGCATTGGGAGTTTTGTCCACAATCTCTTGAGCACGGCGGATGCAGCCGCTCATGCCCTCAATTCCGGGAGTCAGTTCTAGTTGGGCCCCGTAAGCTCGCAGCATCGATCGGCGTTCCGTGCTCATCGTATCCGGCATCGTCAAAATCAACTGGTAGCCCTTAGCCGCAGCCACCATTGCCAGAGCAATTCCGGTATTGCCAGAAGTCGGTTCAACTAAAACCGTTTTGCCTGGAGTAATCAGGCCTTCTGCCTCGGCTTGATTGATCATACTGACACCGATGCGGTCTTTCACCGATGCTGCCGGATTCATGCCTTCAAGTTTTACCACAATCCGAGCCAAGCAGCCTTCGGCTTGGGGAATGCGGTTGAGTTGCACCAGAGGCGTCCGCCCTACCAATTCTGTAATGTCGCCAGCAATACGCATAATCTTTGTCAGTTTGTGGTTGAAAGTAAATGTTAATTCCTAGTTGGCAATATTTTAACTAGATGTAATACATGATATCGAGCTGCCGTCTGCCATTGCGCTTTTCGCACAGATCCTGTAGCGTATATTTTTGCAAAACTGAGTTGGCAATTGATCGAGCTTCTTGCCAAACTTCCCAAATCACCGCACTTTCTACAGTTTGAGCAGGCGAGTCTTTTTCAGAGCGATCAAACTCTGAGCCTTCGAGACAGTTGATAATTTCTAGGAGTGTAATTTTCCAGGGTTCCCTCGCCAAGATATAACCTCCCTTAGCTCCTCGCTGGCTACGAATCAGCCCGCAGCGTCTCATGGTAGCCAGCAACTGCTCTAAATATCGATCTGGAATATTTTGCTGAGCCGCTATCTGGCGAATTTGCAGAGGCTCGCCTTCATCGTAGCAATCGGCAAGCTCCAGCAAAGCTAAGATTGCGTATTCGCTTTTACAGGAGAGTTCTACCATAATTGCTTCCAATACCAGAATTATCAACTCCGAAGTCAGATGTTAAAATTCTCCTCAATGTTGAGTTCCCAATTCTAACTTCTAACTTTACCTTTTATTATACCCCGGTTTTCCACTGAACTTAATCGACTTTCATCACTTCATCCTTGGAACGATCGGCAATCTGAACCCAACCAACCCAGTTTCTCGTTTCGACTCCCTCCCCTTCCACCACAGCCTGATCTCAAGAAATTGGTTGTCTGCCTTTATGACTGATAATTTTTAATTTTTAATATATTCTTGACGCCCCCTTCGTCCCGCAAACAAAAAAGCCCTGCGCTAGGCAGGGCTAAACTTGGCCTTTAGAGTGGCCAGCAGAGAGGGTATAACCTCCCTGCCTCCTCTAACCCGCTCTTAGAAAGTGAAAGTAGTTCTCAGAGTACCAATGATGATGTCATCATTACGGTCATCTTGATTAGGATTTGTCACCCAAATCACGCCCGGAGTAACAGAAATGTTGTCCGAGAGCTGAAACTTGTAGAACCCTTCAACGTGATACGAATCATCGTTGCGGAAGCTCCGCAAACTGCTTGCAGCTTCAAGTTTATCCAAGTAAGGCTCACGACCTACCACGAGCCCTAGCAAGTTGCCTTCTTTCCCTAAATCGGGCAAAGCCAAGGTAACAGCGTAGTTCCAGATTCTCGCATCGCCGATGCCGAGAATGCGGGCATTGGTTAAACCAGCCCAGCCGCCAAGGATAAATCTCGGGCTCAGTCGCAACGAAGCCTGAGCCCCGTAGGAGTTGGTGACAACTTTGCGAGCATTGAAGCCATCAAAGCCTTCGCTCAAACCGTTGAGAGAATTAGCCACGCCGGTACCTGTGAAACCGCCGAGGTTGTCGATTCCATTTCCCAAACCGTTGTCAAAGCCAAAGTTACCTCGATTAAAGTAACCGTGGTTATAGTTGAAAGCAACTTGCAAGTTGCGTCCAGGAGTAAAAGTCAACTGACCCATCGCCGCGTAGTCGCCGTTCAACAAGCCAGCACCCTTAACCGGACTGGCTGCATTTGACGCCAAATAACCAAATGACAGAGAAGTTGGGCCGAACACGCCGCCCAGTAAGCCCCTGCCGCCGAAGGCATAGTCAAAGCCGATACCTGCACCACCGCCCAAGCGGTAGATTGGGTTGCGCTGTCCAAAGGCGCTCAGTGATCCGTTACCACCGTCAAAGTCTTCAAAATAAGGGTTGACAGTCGGCATAATGTCGTCCCAAACGCCAGCGTTGGCTATCAGGCTAACGTTCAGTCGCTGACCGACGGGGAACTTGTATAGCAAGGTGTCGAGGGCAACAACGTTGTCGGTTCTGCCGACTACGTTCCAAGTTTGAGTGCCTTCGCTGGTAGCCCCAAGGTTGAATCTTTGACCGTTGCCGACTTGAAGCCTGGTCAGCAGCAAGTCTCTGCCGGTGAAGCTCGTATTTAAATTGAGACGCACCCGTTGTTGGAAGACAGTTTCGTTATTGTTGCTGCCGATTCTTTCGCCGTCTCTGCCAAAAACGCTAATGTCGCTACTAAAGTCGTCGCTGAGAGCGAAAATAGCTTCCCCAGTCAGCTTGGTAGTGGTGGAGAATTGGTTGGCTTCGAGTTCGGATGTCCGAGCTTCCAGAGCATCGACGCGACCGCGCAGGGTTGCCAGTTCCGCTGCAAATTCTTCTTGGAGCCGTTGGAGGGCTGCCAAGTCATCTCTCGTAGCGAAGTTGCCCGTGCCGCCTCTAATTAGCTCGCTCACCTTGTCTAAGCAAGCATTTAAACCGGCTGCAAATTCGTAGCGAGTCATTGCCCGGTTGCCACGGAAGGTGCCGTCAGGATAACCAGCAATACAGCCGTAGCGCTCGACTAGGGATTGCAATGCTTGGAAGGCCCAGTCTGTAGGCCGCACGTCGGAAAGTTGGGAAACAGAGGTGACTTGACCTTGAGTTTCGCCGCCGGCAGCACCTTCGCTGCTGTACTCGTTGAGCTGTTCTAATGTGGCGGCTGGGTTTTGCTCTTGTGGTGTGGCAGTTTGAGCTAAAGATTCAGCCGGTTGTGGCAAACTTTGTTCGATCGACTCTGCCACTGCCGGGGCTGGAGTTTCTAATTGAACTGCACCGATTTGCTCTGGGAGAGCGGTAGCTGCCGGGGCTGGAATTTCTAGTTGCGCTGCAGGGGCCGAATTTTCTACTGGTTGAGCAACTGTTGGCTCAACTGCAGCTAAAGATTCACTTGTAGGTTGTGATGCCGCTTGGGGCACTGCCTCAGCAGGGGCTGTGTTGGCTCCGACGATCGCACTTTCAGTTGCAGCCGTGGCCAAATCTGCCATCGCTGCCGGAGTTTCGCTGCCAGCGACTTGGGAAATTTCTTCTACTGGCTCGGAGGCGGCAGTTGTTTCGGAAACAGCAGCTAAAGCATTTAGTTTCGCTTCTGAGGTTTCAGCGGTTTCAGCTTTGGCGGCAGTTGTTTCGGAAACAGCAGCTAAAGCATTTAGTTTCGCTTCTGAGGTTTCAGCGGTTTCAGCTTTGGCTGCCGCTGGCTGGAGCGCATCAGCAGCCTGCTGAGCGTCTGCTGCCATCGCGCTCGAAGAAACTACTAGGGTAGCTCCTAAGACTGCTGGGCTGATTAATAGGTAACTCCACAAAAATTTCGACATATTCACTCTCATCCTCACACCGATTACAGAGAAACTTTTCTAGTCTTCTATGTGGTCAGTTGTTGCTCAACTAGCATACTCTAAAAAGAGACCTAAAATTCACTTTTTCTTTTGATTCTTTCGGGCTGACCGAGTATATAGATGTGACTGACGGCTGCATAGAGCCTGTTTTTTAACCTCTACTCAACTGCGTCAAAACCATACCAGGACTGGGTTTGGGATTGATTTGACGGCTGACACTAGATAGCACCTGATCGCCTTATTTACTTTTTAGCACAGCACGACCGACTCGTCTAGGCTGATTCGACTTTAACATCCAAGTTGTGTCCGAGGACGCTAAAGACTTGGCGATGATCGAACAGTTCTAACAAATCGGCGTTTATTTTATTGTGAGCTGCTTCTTGTCGCAAAATTTTCATCGCTGCCTCTGTCCGCAGAGCTCGCTTGTAGGGGCGATCGCCTGCTGTCAGGGCGTCGTAGATATCGGCGATCGTCATCAATTGCGCTTGAATTGGAATTTCTGACTTGTTTAAACCTCGCGGATAGCCTGTACCGTCGAGTTTTTCGTGATGTCCGTAGGCAATGTCTGGAACATTTTTTAAATCCTTTGTCCAAGGAATTTGTTTGAGAAACTCGTAAGTGTGAATTACATGAGATTCTATTTCCGATCGTTCTTCCGGCGTCAGGTTGCCCCTCGACACCATCAATTGCACGATCTCGTCTGAGTTCAGCAGGGGTTTCCTTGCCCCATCTATATCTCTATAAGTTTGTCGAGCAATCTCTTGCAGTTGAGCTAGGGGTTCTGCTGCCAAAATGTGAGGCTCGTTTGCCTCTAGCAGCACTTCCCAGTATTCTGCTAATCTGGTTTTCGCTTCTGCTAGCTTAGTGTCTAGCTGTTCGATGTCCTGGCAGTGAGCGCACTCTGGCTCCTGGCTCGGGTGTTTTCGGTAGGCAGAATGCTCCAGCAAGTATTTATACTTAGACTGGACGCATTCCATTTCCATCGTCCGCAGAGCTAAGCCAAAGCGGTGGCGAATGATTTCTAGCTGTGCGGGGTAAAGCTTTTTCTGTTTGGTCAAAACTGCTTCGGGCACTCCTATTTTGCCAAAATCGTGCAGCAGGGCGGCGTAGCGAAGTTCTTGAATTTGGCGGTTGTTAAAGTAAATAGAGCGCAGCCGTCCGCTGGTGACAGTGTTTACTTCTTCTGACAGGCGTACTGTGAGGGCTGCTACTCGTTCTGAATGGCCGTAGGTACAGGGGTCTCTGGCTTCTATGACTTGCACCGAGGCTTTGACGAAGCCCTCGAACAAATTTTCTATGCTGTCTTGGAGTTGATTGCGCTCGATCGAGATTGCTGCTTGAGAAGCGAGCGATCGAACTATCCTTTCTTCCCACTCCGAATACTGCTGCGTCGATTCCCAGGCATTGTCTGCTGTCAGCACCGTATCTGCCTTTGTTTTCCGGTTGATCAGTTGCAGTACACCTATTGTCTCTCCCTGTCGGTTTTGCATCGGCAGTACCATTACCGAGCAAGTGCGGTAATCAATATCCCTGTCAAAACTGGTATCTAGCCGATAGGGTACGCCGACGGGTAAGTCGTAGGCATCAGACAGGTTCAAACTTTGACCTGTAATTGCCACGTATCCCGCCAAGCTTTTATCTGTCAGTGGCAGGGCAAACTCTTTAAACGACAGTCTCGGTTTAGAAGCGTTTTGGGCTACCTTGAACAGCAGCTTAGATTTTTCGTCGCTGTGATCTACTAAGTAAACGCTGCCAGCATCGCTGTATGTAATTTCCCTACTTTTGGATAAAATTAAGTTTAACAAGTCGCCCAAATCTTGGGCGCTCGACAGAGCCGCGCCAATATCTAAAAGCTTTTCTATCAGATCGGTTTTTTCGGCAGCAGACTCGTTCTTGAACTCTGGCTTTTCAAATACGATCATGGTCGGATGATGGGGAATAGCCTTTTATACATTGAACGTTTGGCCTCTCGACTTTTTAGCACCCGATTCTAACCCCAAGTCGATTTTTTATTTGCGAGCTTTTCTCTAGCGGGGACTCTTGTTGGGCCAGCGGGCACTCTTTTAATCTAGCGTAGAAATTTCTTGGGCTAGCGCAAAGTCTTTCTCAGTTAACCCTCCGGCATCGTGAGTTGTCAAGTTAAGTGTAACTTTGTTGTAGGAAATTTCTATATCGGGGTGATGTGCTGCGGCTTCTGAGGGGGCTACCAACTTATTGACAAAGGTGATCGCTTCGATAAAATCTTTAAATAAACGGGTACACCGCAGTTGTTTACCTTCAACCGTCCAGCCTGACAATTGACTGGCGCGCTCTTGAATTTCAGTATTGTTAATTAGCTCAGCCATAATTTTTTTTCTTTGGGATTAGGAATGGCAGATTAACTGCCAACGTGTAGAAACCCTGACCAAAAACTATCCGCTCTCACCAATAGCGTTTAGTCTCAAGTTTTAATACTCAAGATTTAACACTATTTGAGGTGAGAGCGGTCTAGCGGGTCTTCAGATTAGAACCTGACTGCCGGGAGAATCCCTAGCTCAGCCTGGTTCCCCGTGGAAGTCGTTTCCCGTTGGAGACGACGGCTGACTGCTAGTGAGCGGCCCCGGCGCACAGCCGGTAGTTTCCAATCTGATGACCCATGCGTTTACTACTTTCTATCATGGGCATCACCTCCAGATTTAGCTAAATGGCTTAATATTGGAACGCACATCACCTAAATACAAGATTTAAGGTGATGATTTGTGCGCTAGCCATTGCCAGCGTTACCAGAAGAACTTGCGTTCTGAGTATCATTCTAGTATTCACAATTATTAGAATAACACAAGGAATTAGAAGTGGGGGATGCAAATTGAGATTTTTGTAAGATGAGGGCAAATTACTGCTGCTGCAAGGTCTTTGATCGATCTCTACAGCAATCGGGCGATCGAAGTTTCAGCCATTTGCGGATATGTTCTCCAAAATCCGCGCTGTGTGGCTATCAGGTTCATTGCAACTCTGGCGGCTGGGAAAGGCAGATCGATTTCTTGCCAGATAGGAGAGTTCACGAGATATAAAGACACAAGTTTTTCTAGCTACAGGCAGAGTTGGTTTTTGTACAAAATCAACTTTTTTTAGGGCGCTAATTCGCTCAACTCCTGGAAACAAAAAGCTCCTGCCTGGTGGCGGGAGCTTTTTAAGCATTAAGGGTAAAGCCTAAACTGCTTTATCTTACCCTTTTAAAATGTTGGAAATTTTGATGTTTCGCGCTAATTACAGAGCGTTACCGCGAGGCAGAACTTCTTCAGGGAAGATGAAGTTTTCGTGGGGTTGGTCTGTCGGAGCCATCCAAGCACG